>JBGYWU010000163.1:0-34997 GCA_041842265.1 Candidatus Limimorpha sp.
AACGTTAAAGGTGTAGCTGGCGTTGGTGGAGACTTGGTTGCCGTTCTCAGTCCATCTCAGGAAGGTGTATCCCGAAGCGGGCGTTGCGGTCACGGTGCAGGACTGACCTTGGTTGTAGGTGCCGCCTCCCGTAACGGTGCCGCCGTTGCTCGGGTTGGCCGACACGGTGATGGTGTAGGTGGTTCCGCTACCACCAACGCTGATGTCTTGGATGTAGGGCTGGCGTTGTGGTTTTGTGACTACAATCTTCACCTGTTGTCCCGAAGTGATGCCGCTGACGGGCACGTTGACCGATCCCGAAGCAGGCACCAAGGCGGCACCTTTCAGAACATTGTTTTGCGAGATGCCCACATACGAACCTGCTTGGGCGTTCACGGTGAACGAAGTGGCGCCAGCGGAGATGGTGGAGGCATGGTTGACGTTGTTGGCCGTCGGTTGCACGCGGTAGGGCATGATAGAACCGTCACCCAGCACATGATAGGCCTGCCAATAATAGGTTGGACTTGAATGGGTCTGGTAACCACCAGTGTGGGCGTAGCACACCGCAAGATTGCCAACGAAGACCATCGACGAAACCGTATTGTAGGTGTCGTCCATCCATACTCCGTCATAAACACCCGTTGAAGATTCTATATTTGTTGGCGTTGTTCCACCGTGTGTATTGGTGGCTCCGACACCGAAATAGTAATCTTCATTCCAATAGGTGCTGGGGCATGATCCAATGTAGGAATAGGCGGCTTTGTTCTCGCCACGGAGCATGGCCTCGCCGAAACAGGGTTGGCTATAGCCGAAGTCGCCCGACAGACAACAGTTGCCCATGGCCAAGAAATATTTGTTGGCGTTAGCCAATTGGTTGACTCCGCTGTTGGTCAGTTTGGGATCGGACCATTCCTGGTAGTAGCCGTGTGCGGTGTAGTTGACAAAGCCGACTCCCGTGCTCAAGGCGTTGTAGCAGCCGCTGTATTGGCTTTGGTTGAGGTGGGTGTTCACTGTGGTGAAGCCGTGGTCCGTATTATAGTAATAGGTGGTGGCATAGTTGATGGTGGGTTGCCCTATGCGTGGGTTCCAGTACGAGTCCCAACCGGCGATAAGGGTCACGTTGTTGAGATAGCTCGGGTCGGGCATGGTGTACTGCTCGTATTGCAGAATCTTGTTGATGATGGCGGTGAGCTGGTTGGTGTTTTCGGCCGACATGCGGCTGTAGAACATGTCGGGGAAGTAGTCGTTGTCAACAGAGCCGTAGTAGAGGTCGGTTACTTTTTGGGTTTGGTTTCCAGTCGTATTCGGAATTTGCGCTACATCGCCGACGAGAACAAGGAAAGTAGGCGTGGCGCCTTGGCTGATGCCTGTATTGTATAGGTTCTGCACATAGGTGCGAATAGCATTGTAGTTGCCTCCAGCTTGTTCTTTGGTCACCACATTCACATCAAAGCCTTTCTGTGTTTTCCAATTAATCCAAGGCTGCAAGGTGGTGATATAGTTTTCTGGAGTGATGACGATCATGTGGACGGGATAAGCCATGAGGTCCGGATGGTCGTCATATACATCCATGATTTGACGGTAGTTGAACATCTGTTTGTAAACAATGTCGAAATAGGGACTGTATGTATTCAGCAACATATGCTCGGTTTCGGCACGGTCGGCACCGTCAAAGCTGACTTCCACTTCGATGTCGTTGAACACGCGCAGGGTGTTGGAGGCGGGGTTGTAGCTCACG
Organism: Candidatus Limimorpha sp.; assembly: GCA_041842265.1. Lineage (GTDB taxonomy): Bacteria > Bacteroidota > Bacteroidia > Bacteroidales > F082 > Limimorpha. Next base: position 1,718 of record JBGYWU010000163.1, read on the forward strand.
GGATTGATGACCAAAGACCCGATACGGATACCGCGCATCGTGCCTTGCACTTCTATGCTGACTTCGGGTGTTGTGGCAAGGCTGCGGGTTTGATAGGCAGCGGCGTTGTAAGCAAACTCGACCTCATCAGGATTCTGATCCTTGCGGACAGAAGGCTGATGCGGCATGATGGTGTTGATACCGAAGTCGGAGAGCCGGTAATCTGTTGCTGAGTAGCTGATTACGCTGACATGGGGCGTGGCGCCGAAAGGCACGGCCAGCATTTGGTGGGAGGCTGGAAGTTGGGGCGTGCCGATTTCGCCCGAGGGGTAGGCGCCTTCGATGGCGATTTCGGAGAAAGTGCCTCTTTCGGTGGCGACTTCGATGCTTTCGATGGAGCCGTAGCTGAACGTGGCGCGAAGGCTGGTGAAATCGCTCTTCGTGATTTCAGCTTTTGATTCATGGCGCAAGTCAATGTGACCATTCTGGGCCATGGCGAAAACGGAACTCATGACCAGAACCAGTAGGATGGATAGTTTTTTCATCTTGAACATTTAATATTAATGAAAGTGCAAAAATAAATAAATTTGAAAATTTGGAGACTTGAAAGTGGGGAAAAAATCTCAAAAAAGACCATTGTTCATTTGAAAAACCATTCCTAACAGAAGTTCTGAAAGACTCCGTCAAGACCTCATTGGAAAACAGCCAAAAAACGAATGGAATTGGAGATTCAACTTCTTTTTCTTTGGAATTTGTTTTATTTTTGTCGCCGTATAATCCAATATGGTATAGTTTGTATAACAATGAATTAAATACAGAAATCGAAGTTTGGGCGGATTTGCAGTCCGCTCCGTCAAAACTCCAAGCCGGCATCCTTTTCCATCAGAATCCCGAGCAGGCCGCCAACCTCTCCCGCTTTTTCAAGACGGGCAAAGGACAATACGGCGAAGGCGACAAGTTTCTGGGTGTCAAGGTGCCGGTCATAAGAGAAGAGGTGAAGCAATGTTGGACCGACACTGGTTTCGATGATCTGGAGACTTGCATTGCTTCCGAATTTCATGAAGTGCGTTTGGCCGCGCTTTTGACCTTGGTTCAAATCTTCAAGCACGCCAAAAAAGACAAGGCTTTGCAGCAACAATGCGTTGATTTTTATCTGGCTCATACCCAATACATTAATAATTGGGATTTAGTGGATTTGTCATGTTACGAGTTGCTTGGCAGCTGGCTTTTGGACAAGGACAGAACGTTGCTCTACGGCCTCGCCCGCGACGGCAAGACGATTTGGGAGCAGCGCATTGGAATGGTGAGCACCATGCAGTTCCTCCGCCACGGTCAACTGGATGACACCTACGCCATAGCCGACATTTTTCTGGCCAAGCCGCAGCCCTTGCACGACCTCTTGCAGAAGGCCGTAGGATGGCTCTTGCGTGAGGCAGGTAAGCGTGATGAAAAACGCTTGAAAGATTGGATTTCAATGCGGTATGTGGCCATGCCACGCACCATGCTCCGCTATGCCATCGAGAAGTTTGCCGAAGAAGAACGCCAACAGTTTATGCGCCGTGAATGACATCCGACTCTACTACATCGAACGGGGACAAGGCTTGCCGCTCATCCTACTTCACGGCAATGGAGAGGACAGCAGCTATTTTGTTCATCAACTCGACTGTTTTTCAAAGTCTTATCGTGTCATCGCCATAGACACACGCGGCCACGGTCAATCGCCTCGGGGCGACAAACCGTTTACTATCAAGCAGTTTGCCGAAGACCTTCACGATTTTATGGATGAAAAGGGCATAGGCAAAGCCATTCTGTTGGGTTTCTCCGACGGCGGCAACATCGCCTTGACTTTTGCGCTGAAGTATCCCGAAAGGGTCGAGAAAATGATTGTAAACGGCGCCAATCTTTTTCCGAGGGGCGTGAAACCGTTGTATCAATGGCCCATCGAAACCGGTTATCGCATCTCGAAACTGTTTTTCAAGAAATCCAATCAAGCCAGACGAAATGCCGAAATGCTTGGTCTCATGGTCAACGAGCCGCACATCAAACCTTCTGAGCTGGCCGCATTGACCATGCCTGTCCTGGTTGCCGTAGGCACGAAAGATATGATAAAAAGATCGCATACAACATTGATTTATAAAAGTTTGCCTGATGCCCGGCTGTCTATTATTGAGGGCGACCATTTCGTGGCAAGCAGGAACTATGCGGCTTTTAATGCAGAAGTGGAGGCGTTTTTGACTCGCGGATGAAAAAACTCTCCACTCATACCATAAATTCTCAACTATTTGTTACCTTTGCAGCGTAAATAATATTATCATGCTCAATAAAGAAAATGTCATAGAAGTCCTGAAGGATGTCATTTATTTCCCTAAGGGAGACAATATCGTTGCACTGAATATGGTTGAAAGTCTGATGGTTAAGGACAATGCCATCCGTTTCGACCTGGTTATGGAACATGCCGAAGACCCCAAAAACAACATCTTGGTGAACGGTGCCAAACGTACGCTGACCGAGGTTTTTGGTGATGGCATAGATATTGAAATCAAGGTGGTGGAAATGAAAACAGCCCTTGCGAAAGTGAAACATATCATCGTTGTGGCTTCGGGCAAGGGTGGTGTCGGTAAGTCAACGGTGGCGGCCAATCTCGCTATCGCCCTGGCGCGCGCCAACCAGCGTGTGGGCTTGATTGACGCCGATATCTATGGGCCTTCTGTCCCGATGATGTTCGGTATTGGCGATATGCGGCCCGCCACTTTTGAGAAAGACGGCAAAATGGTGATGCTCCCTTTTGAGCGCTTTGGCGTCAAGTTGATGAGCGCCGGATGCTTTGTCGATGCTGACCAACCGCTCATCTGGCGCGGACCAATGGCCACCAGTGCCCTCAACCAACTTATGAATGACACCTTATGGGGCGAGTTGGATTGGATGGTGGTTGACATGCCTCCTGGAACGGGCGACATCCAACTGACACTGGCACAGCAATATAATGTCTCGGGCGCAGTCATCGTCACTACGCCGCAGCAGGTGGCCTTTGCCGATGTGCTCCGCGCTGCCAATATGTTTAGGGAAGAAGCACTGCAAATCCCGATTTATGGTTTGGTGGAGAATATGGCTTACTTCACGCCCATCGATATGCCTGAAAAGAAGTACTACATTTTTGGCAAGGAGACGGGTAAGCAGTTTGCCGACCAACTCGGAGTGCCACTCCTTGGCCAGATTCCGATTACGGAAAAAATTGCCGAATGTGGTGATGCTGGCACGCCGCTCGCCCTGGACACCGATTCGCCCGTTACAAAAGCCTTCGACCAAATTGCACGAGCTATTATTAATGCCTGACGAATGACTGGGCGTACCTGTGTGTCCGCCTCCCAAAAACAGAAAAACATCAAAAATGGATAGAGAATCATTATTGCGCAAAGTGAAGAAAGTCCTCGATCAGGTGCGGCCCTACCTCATACAGGATGGGGGCGATGTCAACTTCGTGGAGCTTTCCGACGACAACACCGTGATTGTGGAACTAACAGGCGCTTGCGGCAGTTGCCCTTACAGCACCATGACCCTCAAAAACGGCATTGAGACCGTGATGAAGAAAGCCATTCCCGAAATCAAGGCAGTGGAGCAGGCTGGGACTTTAGACTTGTAAAACGCCCTTCGACCCCTGCTTACGCTCCTGATTGCTAAGGCAGTTGAGCAGGACAAAAGTGCCGAAGCATCGAACAATAATTATAATTATCAATAACTTATCGTAAAACATAAAATTGAACGAAAATGAAAAGATTTCTATTCTCCGTGGTGGTCATGTTGCTTCTTTCGGTAAGCAGCATGGCGCAGACCACCTACACCAAGATCAACTCGGCCTCAAGCCTTGAGACGGATGCACAGTACATCTTGGTGGGCTATGACGATGACGGGCAAGCCTTTGTCATGAGCTACCAGAAGTCCAACAACCGCCATGCCATCGTCATCGACGAGGCGGGCGGTGTCATCACGGCCACCGTGGCCACCGACCCCACGCAACAGGATGTCCCATTCGAGTTCACTCTCGGTGGTGCTCCTGGTGCATGGACCATCTTCGACCCGCTTAACAACGGTTATCTCTACGCCCCAGGCGGTGGCAACTACCTCCGCACCCAAAGTACACTTGATGACAAAGGCCGTTGGACCATCACCGATGGTGCAGATGGCGGCATGGTGCCCGTAAGCAACGGTGGCGTTGAACAGAACTTCATGCGCTACAACATTGCCTCGACCCTGTTTGGTTGCTATAAGGAGTCGTCAACCGTGGTCGCTCCCGTCTATTTCTTTAAGGCGGGCGGTTCTGCCGGGCCCGATCCGGAGCCGAGCAACTATCCCACTAACTTCGCCGCAACAGTGGACGGCTTGGAGGCTACCCTCACCTGGACCGACGCCGTGGGCGCCCAACTGCCTGCCAAATATTTGGTTTTGGCCTCGAAGGACAACATCACCGTGCCTGCTGACGGAATGCCCGTTGCCAACGGCGACCTCGCCATGAATGTGAACTATGGTGTCCAAACCGTTACTCTCGGTAATTTGGAGGGCAACACAGCCTACCATTTCGCCATCTTCCCTTATACCAACAGCGGCGCCAACATCGACTACAAGACCGATGGCAACTATCCAACACAAACGATTACTACAGAGCCATTGTCTGTCATTCTCTATGAAGACTTCAATGAAGACCTCGGCGTGTTCACTGCTTACGATGCCTACGGAGATCAGAGCTGGCATCAAGGCAGCTACAATAATGTAACTTATGCCAACATGAACGGTTATGCCAACCAAATGAACAACCAGAACGAAGACTGGCTGATTGGTGCTGCTACGGTAATGCCTGGTAATCAATTTACTGATGTATTCTTAGAGTTCCGCACGGCCATGAAGTTTGATGGTAATCCGCTCCGTGTCGCCATTTCCACTGATTATGATGGCCAAAGTGACCCCAGCGACTTTGAATGGGCTGATATCACCGATGCTTTTGACTATTCCATTGGAAACTTTGAATGGGTTGAATCAGGTGAGGTCAACATTATTGATGAAGTAGGTAATGTGATTATAAACGGAGGTGCTTTCTATGTCGCCTTCATTTATACCAGTACCACTCAGGCCGCTTCTTCATGGGAAATTGATTATGTGAAAGTGACGGGCAAATTCATTGCTTCAGTCAGCGAAAGCAATGCTATGGCTGTCAGCCTTTATCCCAATCCCACCCGCGAGCAGGTCTCCTTCATGCTTGATGACGATGCCAAAGTTATTGTCTTTGATGTGACAGGCCGCAAAGTGAAAGAGATGAGTGCGGCTGCCGGCCAAACCCAACTCGGTGTTGGCGAACTGGGAAACGGCGTGTATTTCGTCAACTTCCGTTATGCCAACGGCAGCACGGCAGTTTCCAAGTTTGTGAAATTCTAATTTGGCGCGCTTCGTGTCATTGCGAGGAGGAACGACGAAGCAATCCAGTAAAATTGTTGTCTGGATTTCTTCGCTTCGCTCGCAATGACACGGAACGTCAAAAAACAACATGAAAAAACTCCTCCTCATAGCATTTTCCTTCCTGGCCTGCGCTGCATCTGCCCAGCAGGTCGAGTCCGTGCGCTATGAGGTGAACCGCTGGAACAAGGAGCAAGGCTGCCATTTTCAAGTCCTTGGCGAATCCGAAGGCATCATGGTTTACGAAACCGAGAAGACCGACAAGGAGAAACGCCGCCTGTGGAGCTTTGTCTGTCTGGACACCTCACTTTACGAGATCCGCAGCGACCTGATTCCTCTGCCCGACAGGCTCAAATTTGTCGACTCGGGCAGCGACGGCCATTTTGCGGCTTTCCTCTTCGTCAACGAAGGAAACAAAAAAGCCGCCGATACCCTTGATTTCCTCGTGGTGAGTTTCAATCGGGCGGAAAAGACTTATCGGACTTTCTGGAACAAATGGCCGGAGAAGTCGGTGCCCTTGTCAGTGGAGGTCGCCGATGGCACGATGATGATGGCCTTGAACAACAAAAGCGACAATGGAGCACTGTATTTCTATGATTTGACCTCCAATGCTTGCCGCGTGGCAACTCCTCCTTCGGGTAGTTTTATCCTGTTCCAAACAGAATCGTTTCCCAAAGAACATGGTTTTGTTGTGGCAGTTAAGGAGTTTGAGAACAAACACTTTGTTTCTACTTCGTTTATGGTCTATTCGTCCATAGGGAATCTTCAAGGCAGCTATCGCTACACCAGTATTCCCAATGCCGCCTTGGGGCGTATGGTCTTCCATTTCGACGAGGATAAAAACCTCGTGGTTGTCGGCACCTTGGAGCGCGAGACGGGACGGAAGGTCAACCTTGAAGGCGTAACTGGGAATTTCGACAAAGAGAGCGTGGGTGTGGTTTGGATTCGATTTGTGTCTGGGACGCCCACAAGTAAAGTCTACCTCTTTAAGGATATGCCTGAGATTGAGCACGCCCTGACTTCCTCCGACCGCTTGAGGCTACGCGAAGAGAAGTTGAAACTGAGCAAAAACCAGAAAGCCGCAAAAGCCGAAATTGCCTTCCAGTTCCTGTCACCGCGCCTCACCGATTTCGGAGACCTTACCGTTGTTTCCCTGGAAGCGTTCATGCCATATTATCACACTGAGACCCGCATGAGTTATGGCTATTACGGCTATTATGGCGGATATCCCTATACTTATACCGTTTTCGACGGTTACGACTTCTTTAGTGTGGTACTGTTGGCTTTCGATCACGACGGCGACCTGCAATGGCAACAGTCTGTTAAGTTCGACAACGTGCTGACTTACGACCTCTTTCCCCATGCTTCAGAAGGTGTCTGCTTTGATGAATTGGTGGTGGCTTCGCCTTATCGCAACAAATTGCGTTATATTGCTTTCGACACCCAAGGGCAAGTTTTGATGAACCAACAGGAGGAGAAACTGGCTCCCCTTCATGGTGCTGATTATGTGGATGATGAATACTTTGCACAGATGTCGAAATGGTATGCCAGTCGTTTCTTGATTTATGGATCGCAGATCATCCAAAACAGCAGCCAACCTCAGGCAAAACGTTCGGTGTTTTACCTGCAAAAGGTTCAATATGATTGAGTTATGCTTGGCAGTTACTTGAAATACCTGCACCAGCGCAAAAGCGAATACAGTATCCATTCTCCTTTTGTGTATGAGTTTATGCGTAAGGTGCTGAATGACAGTGTTTCCAATCGCGACTATGAGACCATCTACCGCGTTGCCCGGCTCCTTGACAGGAGGAGGCACTTCAACTACCACCTTCGAAAACAGAGCCGTTTGCTCTACCGTTTGGTGCGCTATTTCGAACCCGCATCGGTGGTGTCGTTCGGCAAAATGTCGGCATTGAATACGTCGGCCATGGCCTTGGGACATCTTCAAACCAAGGTCTACCTTGAGGAATCGGTCGGTTTTATTGAAACCCTCAATGCGATGGGGATCGTCAATGTGTGCCTTATCCAACCCGAAGAGTTCGATTCGGAGCATTTCAAGTGTCTTAACACGGGGTTTGTCTTTTTTGGCCACAACTCGTTTGAAGAGGATACTTGGGATTATTTTGCGGATTGCCTCAACTATAAAACGTCCGATTCGGTATTTGTTTTTGAAGGCATTCACAGGAACCGTAACATGGAGAACGCTTGGGAGGAAATCAAGGCCATCGAGGATGTGTCGGTTACTTTTGATATGTATTGCGTTGGCGTGGTTTTCTTCCGCGAAGGCATAGAGAAACAAGATTTTGTCTTGAAATATTAACACTACGAATCGCACTGTTGCTACGAGTTTTAATTGATGAATTTTGCGGACAGGCCCCGAATGTGTACGAATGGTTTTTTGTTGCAATTCGTATCAAAAAGGGTTATGCGCCCCAATAATTTCTCAAATGATTCGTTATACTCGTGAAATTCGTAGTTAAATTATTTGATATGAAAAACGTTACCTATACCCGCACTGGCGATGAAGGCGAGACCTCGTTGATTGGCGGGTTGCGTGTCGCAAAATTTGATGACAGGGTGGAGGCCTACGGCACCGTTGACGAGTTGAGCGCGTTTGTTGGCGTGCTTTATGACCAGCAAGGTGTCGCCGCCGAAACGCAGGCCATGTTGGACACCATCCAGAACAAGTTGTTCACCATCGAGTCGCATTTCGCCTTGGACGAGAACTCCGAAGTGAAGAAGATGATACCAGTGCTGAGCCCCGATGACGTTGCAATTTTGGAGCACGAAATCGACATGATGAACGCCCAACTTCCGGAGTTGCGGAGTTTCGTCATCCCGGGCGGCAATCTGAATGCAAGTCATGCCCATGTGTGCCGCACGGTGTGCCGTCGCGCCGAGCGTCAGGGTTGGCGACTAGCCGCACAGCATCCCGTCGATGACCTCGACTTGAAATATCTGAACCGGCTCTCGGATTACTTCTTCGTTTTGGCAAGATTTTTTGGTTTTGTAAACAAAGTTGACGAAAACAGCTGGAAATCAAATAAATAAAAAAATAGACAATTTTACTGAAAAGCCATTGCTAGTTCCAAAAATACTTGTACTTTTGCGCGCTCAAAACAAAACGAAAAAAAGACATGTACTGGACATTAGAATTAGCCTCAAAATTGGAAGACGCTCCATGGCCTGCCACCCGCGATGAACTCCTGGACTGGGCTTTGCGTACGGGGGCGCAGGATGAAATCATCGAGAACCTCCAGGAAATGGAGGACGAAGGCGAAATATACGAACGCATCGAAGACCTTTGGCCCGACTATCCATCGAAAGACGATTTCTTCTTCAATGAGGATGAATATTGATGAACTGATCATACAGCAATAAAAAGAATCTCTCAAGTTCGTTTGGGAGATTCTTTTTATTGTGAAATATGATCGCACAGCTTTTTATCCTAAAATCGTTCGCCAGAAAATATAGTGGTTTGTTTCACAAATAATTGGATGACATGTATTTTTGAGTGACAATTTCAAATGGCGGTCATTAGAAATCCAATGGAAAACTACAATTCAATCCCTATTGACCGATTTGGGATAATAGTAGTTTACCGATGAAAACCGTCCGAAACTACCGCAAATGGAAGCCTTGACCGTTGATTTCCATCCCCCTGAAACAGTTGTATTTCTCCCGGTCCAATGGATAATCCCAACAGCCTAAGCTGTGGTGCATCTTGCCTCCAAAGCCAATCTTAAACTTGTATAACCCGTATAGCGGATGACTGGTATCCGGGCCGGGCGACACGCCAAACATGTCGTATTCGTTGCAGCCCAGGGCTTTCGACATCTTGATGGCTTCCCATTGCAAAACGTATGTAGCCATACAGTTCCGATTGGACGATGACGATGCTCCATATAGGTAGGATCCACGCTCCCCAGTGATAACCAAGAACATGGCTGCTATGGGCTTCTTTTCGTATTCGGCCAGCAGAAGATGGACATCAGCCGAAGACAACCCCTTGCAGGAACGGGATGAAAAAACAGTCTCGAAGTAATGTATGTCAATCAGAAACAATCCGTTCCGAATGGCGGTTTCCTTATACAACTCATACCACGCATCAAGGCTTTCCGTGCCCATGGACCGCACCTCGACTCCTTTTTTTTGGGACAGGTGGATGTTGTAACGGGTCTTGGGCTTCATACGCAACAAGATCGTGTCCAAATCTTCCTCAAGATTGATATAAATGGTGCTTGAAGGAAGAATGTTGAACTGCGCTTTTTGGAAATTCCAATGGATAGTGTTGCAGTTGAACCTCAGGTTTTGCAGGCCCGTATCGGGAAGCTCTTGAAAAATGCCCTTCGTGTCGTAACAGTCGGGGTTGTTCGCCCAGTACGACTCCCAACCCAGGTCATAACGGATCAGGATGCAATTTTTTGGAAGGAAAGGACGTATGCATTCCGATATTTCTTCAAGGAAAACGCCCTGATACTGTTCGTCAGGCTCCAACTCCGGGCCATAAGGCACGTAGGCAACCGACATGTCGCTGCTGAGATGGCGCACAATGACCAAGAAATCGGAATGGATATACCTGTCGTACGCCACATTGGCAAACAAATCCGACTCCCTCGACTTGAAATCGATGGCAATGGGATTCGCGCCCTGCTTTTTTTTCACAAGCGACCAAAATGAGGTCTGCTGAACAATAGGGGTCTTGTAGAGGTCTTCCACCTCTTTTCTATAAACATTCGTGAGCATGTCTATGGGATTGTGTCAACAAATCATATTTCGTTTACACCCGTGATGCAAACATTGGGGAAACGATATGTTGTTGAATATGATTTCATTAACAATATTGTTGACTGATTTCGCTGCAAAGATACCCAATTATTCCATACGAAACTGATTTTCCGACAAATAATAAGTTGGTGCGCCAACGGAAATAGGGGTCAGGAGGCGGGCTGGTTTCTTTTTGCGACAAGGAATTGTCCTCAAAACGGATTGGGCGACATCATTCTTGCAGCAGGATTTGGCAGCCGGCTTGCTCTTGGGGTTCAGGCACTTTTCGGGTTTTTGATGTGAAAATTTGCTCTTGATGGAGAAAACCTCTATTTTTGCAGTTCCAATCATGCGAAAAGTAGTAACTAATTCGGATCTGAAAAAGGCCTTTGGCCTGAAAGGCTTCTTCGGCACTTGCGTGTCGGGCTTGGTTTATGGCTTGATGGGCTTGGGTGAGATCAACCGACTGTTTGACGGTGCTGCCGATTATCACGGTTGTGCGTTTGCCGGCAAACTCCTCGAAAATATGGGCATCACAGTCGATGTCAGTCCTGAACAATTGGAGAGCATTCCCAAGGAAGGCGGCTTTATTGTGGTCAGCAACCATCCTTTCGGCGGCATTGAGGGTGTGATGCTGTTGAGTGTTATTGCCAAAGTGCGTCCGGATTTCAAGCTGATGGCCAACTTTATCCTGTCGCATATTCCAAATCTGAAGGATTGTTTTTTCTCTGTCAACCCGTTCAAGGAAAACCCTGAATGGCAGAACAGTTTGGGCGGAATTAGAGGTGCCATCCGGCATCTTTCGGATGGTAACGGACTTGGTGTGTTTCCTGCGGGAGAGGTCTCGCGCTATTATGGCCATAACTATCCAGAGGATCTGCCTTGGAGTGTTTCAATAGCACGTATCATCAAGAATGCGGTTGTCCCTGTTGTCCCTGTGTTTTGGGATGGTCGCAACTCACGCAAGTTTTATGCGGTCGATAAGATTCACAACAAATGGGGCACTGTCCGCCTGACTCGTGAATTGACCAATAAGAAAGGTCGGCGTTTCAACTTGCAGATCGGCAAGCCGATAATGCCTGCCGAGATGGAGGCTTTCGAGGATCCGGTCGAGCTTGCGGCCTATCTTCGCAGCCGTTCCTATGCGCTTGAGGCCAATATTGTTGGGCCCGGCCACAAGGCAAAAGAGTCCAAGATGGAAGAAATCGAAGCACCCGTTGCCCCGGCCCTCCTACAGGCTGACTTGGATTCCATCCGAAAGAAATCCTTCTTGTATTCGGCCTCCGGTTACGACTGTTATTTGGCTGATTTTGATGACATACCGAATCTGATGCGTGAAATAGCACGTCTTCGGGAGGAGAGTTTCCGCGCTATCGGGGAAGGTACTGGAAAAAGCCTTGACATGGACGAATTTGACAGGCATTTCAAGCAGTTGATTCTTTGGGATAAGGTCAAGCAAAAAATTGCGGGGTGCTATCGTCTCGGCATTGGCAGCGAGATTATTCCCCAAAAAGGTATCAAAGGTTTTTATGTCAGTTCCTTGGTGACCATTGATGAATCGCTCTCTGAAAAATTGAGCCATACGATAGAATTGGGACGTTCTTTTGTCTCCCTTGAGTATCAAAAAGAAGTGCTGCCGCTGATGCTGCTGTTGCGCGGCCTTTCGGACGTGGTAGTGCGTTATCCTGAATGTCAGCATTTTATCGGCCCTGTTAGCATCAGTTCTTGGTATCCCAAGTTCTACCAAAGCCTGATAGCTCGGTTTGTTTCCATGAAGCATGCCATTGGAGTGGACCTGCAAAATAAGGTAATGCCTATCACGCCTTTTGTCCCCGACTATTTAAAGGTAGATGTCGATGTGCTGTTGCAGAATAATTTGGGGAGTGTCGATAAGTTCGACAAATTTTTGTTCCGTCTCAGTAACGGCAACTATCGCTTGCCGACATTGTTCAAGAAATACCTGAAACTCAACGCCAAGTTCGTTTGTTTCAATGTTGACCCTGATTTCAATGACACTTTGGACAGCTTGCTTTTTCTCACTTTTACCGATTTCCCCGAAGACGAGGTGATGCCGCTCTTTCGTGACAGCAGCGACGAGGCGAGGGAAATTGTGAGGAAACGGTTCGGGTATATTTAGAGCGTTTCTTCTTCAATGGTTTGCGCAAAGAAACTGAAGTTTACCATGCCATAGTGCCGCTGCTCCATAAAATGGGGATGGCCTTCGAAATGATGGCGTTTGTCGTGTTCAAGGACAAACATGCCGCCTTCGCGTAGCAGATTGCGCTCAAATACGAGCTTCACTATCGTGTTGTAATGCTCGCAGTTGAAAGGTGGGTCAGCGAAGATGAGGTCATATTGCATCTGGTGCTTCTCCAGAAAACGGAAGACATCGGAACGGACAACGAGCAGCTCTTTCATGTCGAGTTTGTTGGCCATCTCGCGGATGAACTTCACACAGCCGAAGTCCTGGTCAACTGACACGACTTTGGGGCAGCCTCTCGACACCAATTCATACGAAATGTTGCCCGTACCTGCAAAAAGGTCTAGGGCTTCGGTCTCCTCAAGTTCGAAGTGGTTTTCGATGATGTTGAATAGGCTTTCTTTCGCCATGTCGGTGGTGGGGCGCACGGGCAAATTGGCTGGAGCCGTGATTTGCCTACGTTGGTATCTCCCTCTAATGATTCTCATACTTTTCTTATTACACGAGTCAGCCCCGATGTTGGTCTAAAAATGATTGGTAATGAATAAAATAATATTGGAATGGCACTTCATCCAATGCCTTGCTCACCTGTAGCGTATGCGTATCTTCCACAAAACGAATGTTTCTCAAGTAGCGCCCGCAAAGGCCAATGACATCGGATGCGGGTCGGATGAGACCAGAGAAACAAACTGGTGTTTCTTGGCCCGAAAAACCATATTGTTCCATGGAGAACAGCATGAAATAGGCAAAATCTTCCTTTGTATTGAATTTGAAGTTGTTGAAAAATAGCAGTTTGCCTTCTTTCTTGATAAGTATGTCGAAGTTGCGGTTGCGCACGTTGATAAAGATGCCGTTGTTATCTTTGTCCTGCATCATGCTGTTGATGAGCACGCTGCTTGAATGACGGATGCTGGTATTCTCCCACTTGTTCAATACTTTGTGTTGCCATGTTTTCATGAGGGCATAGACGTTATGGCATTGCGCCGATTCCAGGTGCTCCGAAACGATTGTGTGGCTTTCTGGGATTTGTGTGGTGAAGTCAAGGTACTTGGATAAGTCGGCCTCATCGAACAAAGCATCAGGAACCAGAACGCAGTGACGGTTCTCGATAAGGCATGATACCGATAGGAAGCTCTTGTTGTTCAAACCTTTGCCTTCCAAAGCCCGTTCAAAGGTACGAAACAGGTCGTTGCTGTCAGCCAATATGTCTGACTGGAAGCATTCCAACGCGATGATTGTTTGGTTTGTGGTGTCGAGAAGGGCAAAAGAAAGACCACCCAACGAGCATTGGATGGCCATTCTGTATTGTGATGACTTCCCCGCGTCAAATTCCTCGCCAAATCTGGAGATATAAGGATTCAACGATGCTGTCATTCATCCCAAACGTTTAGAGTTTCTCCCAGTTGCCTTCGGTCGAGGCTTCATCCATCGAACCGACTTTCAGACCGGCATAGCGATGGATGCTTTCTTTTTCTGCCTTAAGGTTGTCGACACGCTGTTTCCATTCCTTGTCGCTGAAAGATGCGCCAGGATTGGCCAGATAGACTTCGTAAGGTGTACGTGCTTCAAAAACGGGCACTTTGATGCCGCTGCTTTCTTTGGTGCTAGCCTGAAGCTCAAAATGAGTGGTGGGTTGGCTGAAAGGCACCAATTTTAGGTCATTGATGTTGAAGTTGAAGCTGTTCCAGGTTTCTTTTTCGTCTTTTCCTTCTTTTTTGGCCTTTTCTACTTTCTCTCTCCTGATGGCGTTGCCTCTCTTGATGGAGTCCATCACTTTCACGAATCCAATGGTGTCGTAAACAGTATAATAGGTGGAGTCTTCCATGTTTTGCCTTGAAATCATTTTCACCAAGGGGATTTCTGCATTCTGGCAGAAGTAGATCAGGGTGTCGAAATTGTCCGTGTATTTGTTGTTGGCGTTTTTGTAAAGCACCTCGGCATTGCGGATGTCGATAAGACGCTCAATCACTTTGGCTTCACGAGATTTCTGCTCGTTGTTGAACTTGATAGGAGCTTGAATGCTCTTGACGACTTGCCATGCTAAAAGTACAATAATGGCAAACAAAATGATGTTGATGACGATGGATGATCCTTTTTTCATTGTAGTATGATTTTCTAAATTATTTCTTTTCTGATAGGCCGCAAAGTTAGGATTTTTTCCGTTATGTAAGTCAAAAAAAAATGTTTGAAATTAAAAATGGATTCTGTGATAGTCTAAATATTTGTTGTCCAGGTATTTGCGGATCTTGTCGGCAAGGATGATGAAAACCTGGAGCTCGTTTTTTTCCAGCCAGTTGCTCGCATCCTTGTCCCGATTGACGGCTTTTGCTAAAGCGAGGTTGGCTTCAAAATGGTTTTTATGCAGCCATTCTTCGGCTTTTGTTTCTTTGTCAATGGCACTGTCGATGGCGGCCAGATGGGGAAAACCATGTTCCATCAGCCAGTCTTTGGCCTTGGTGTCGCCTTGGATGGTGCGGCTCAAGGCGCCAAGCTCCGGGTATCCGTTGCGCATGAGCCATTCGAAGAACTCGTCACCCTCGGGCTCGAAGGTGCAGCCAAAGGCCATCAGTATTTTTATGGGATAACGGGTCATTTCGATGCAAAGATACGCACAATTCAATTCGATTCCCTATCTTTGCGCAAATATTTGTGTGGAATGAAGACCAAGCAAGAGATAGTGGAAAATTGGCTGCCGCGATATACGGGTTTGCCATTGGAGAAGTTTGGAGATTACATCCTGCTGACCAATTTCCAGAATTATGTTGACCGTTTTGCCGAATGGCAGGGTGTTGAGGTGGTGGGTCGCGACAAATCGATGCCCTGTGCCACTGATGGAGAAATCACTATCGTCAATTTTAGCATGGGCAGCGCCAATGCTGCTACCATCATGGACCTGCTTACCGCCATTCAACCCAAGGCGGTCCTTTTTTTGGGGAAATGTGGCGGCGTAAAGAAAATCAATAAGGTGGGCGACTTGATTCTTCCCATCGCAGCCATCCGTGGCGAGGGCACTTCCAACGACTATTTCCCGCCCGAAGTGCCTGCTTTGCCCGCATTCAGCCTTGAGAAAGCCATCTCCACCACCATCCGCGACTACGGACGTGACTATTGGACAGGTACGGTTTATACTACCAACCGCCGTGTTTGGGAACACGATGAGGAGTTTAAGGAATATCTCCGGAAGATCCGTTGTATGGCCGTCGATATGGAAACCGCCACCATATTCTCGGTGGGCTTCCATAATGAGATTCCCACCGGTGCCCTGCTGCTCGTGTCCGACAACCCCATGGTTCCAGAAGGCGTCAAGACGGAAGAGAGCGACAAGCAGGTCAACATTAGTTTCGTTGGCGAGCATTTGCGCATCGGGATTGACTCCCTTAGGCAACTGATTAATAATGGTATCACCGTAAAGCATTTGAAGTATTGATGACCTACGAGCAAATCCTTTCCGACATTCATAAGAAGCGTTTCGCGCCTGTCTATTTTTTGACCGGTGAGGAACCGTATTTCATCGACATGATCTCTGACATCATCGAGAATGAGGTTCTCGAAGAGTCCGACCGGGCTTTCAACCAAATCGTGCTTTACGGACGCGACGTGGATGTGGAAACCATCGCCAACCACGCCCGCAGTTTCCCGATGATGGGCGAACGCATGGTGGTCATCGTCAAGGAGGCACAGGATGTGAAGAACCTGGAGAGCTTTGAGGCCTATCTCGACACGATCCCCGAAACCACGCTCCTCGTTTTCGCATATAAATACAAAAAGTTCGACAAGCGAAAGACCTTGGCAAAAAAGATAGACAAGAAAGGCGTTTGGTTTGAGTCGAAGAGGCTGTACGACAGCAATATACCCAGCTGGATACAGAGCTATTTGAAAGCCGATGGCTATTCCATCACGCCTAAGGCCACCCAGATGTTGGCAGATTTTCTCGGCACGGATTTGCACAAAATCGCCAATGAGCTGAAAAAACTGGCCATTGCCTTGCCTAAGAACAAGAGCATTGACGACACTGATGTGGAGCGCAACATAGGCATCTCAAAGGACTACAACGTCTTCGAGCTGCAAAACGCCATCGGCAGCCGCGATGTGCTGAAGGCCAATCGCATTGTGAACTATTTCGGCGACAACGGCAAGGACAATCCGCTGTTGGTTACTGCTATAACGCTTTATGGCTATTTTGCCAAGATTCTAAAGTTGCACTTGGCTTCCGACAAGTCGCAAGGTGCCTTGGCGAGTCTGTTGGGCGTAAATCCTTTCTTTGTCAGGGACTATCAAACGGCAGCCCGTAACTATCCGCCGCAGATTTGTGTACGCAACATCTCCATCTTGCGTGAGTTCGACATGAAGTCCAAAGGCTATGAAAACGGAGAGGTCAGCGAGAAGGATTTGTATAGAGAGATGATTTTCAAGTTAATGCATTGATGCTGGCGATTTGACGATGCTTTCGTTGATCCAGCGTTTCAATAGGAAAGTGACGAAATAGGGCAGAGTGTAGAACCTGCCATTATAGCCTATGTTCCTGTAACCCAGCTTGATACCGTAACGAATCTGTTTGTGTTTTTCGTTGTTTGTCAGCTTGTTGAGTGAAGGTGTGGCGCTGTCTTTGGCCTTCACTTCGATAGGAACTGGCGATTCGGCATCGCGGATGAAGAAATCCATCTCGATGGTTGATTTTGCGTTTTTGAAGTAATATAGCGGATAGCCTGCCTTGACCAACATGTCTGCCACAATGTTCTCATACAGAGCACCTTTGTAGGTGTTGATGTTGCGATTGAAACGGAGGTCGGTTTGCGCCTCGTCGTCCAAAGAGGCGATGAGCAGGCTCGTATCGCGGAAATAAATTTTGTATTCATTTGGATTGGCATTGCCTTTCAGAGGCAGTTCGGGCAGTTCGAGGTTGTGGCACACATTGATGATGCCCGCATCGGCGAGCCAATCCACCGTGCCTATGTATTCCCTCGATCGTGCACCTTTCCCAACCTTTGAAATTTGGAATTTCTTGTTTTCCATCGCAAGAAAAGTCGGAATGCTTCGATAGATGTTTTTGATTTTGCCCTTGTCGAGTCCAATGGCGTATTTGGTTATATCTTCTTCATAATCAATAAGAAGCATCTTTTGTTTTTTCAGTATTCCTGAAAAGTTGTTTTGCTTGACGAAGTCGTTCACAATGGCAGGCATTCCGCCGACGAGCATGTAATCCATGAAATGTCGGAACATTACATCCATTTCAAGTGCTGAGAATGGCTTTTGCTCAACAAGGTGGGAGTAAAGGTCTTCAATCTGTGCTTCGGAATAGCCTTTGGCCCAAAGAAACTCTTCGAAATCAAGAGATTGCATTTCAAATTCTTCCTTGAATCCCACGCTGTTTGACTCGATTTCCTGATAGTTGATTCCCATGAGCGATCCCGAGCAAATGACATCGAAACGCCCGTCCAACTTAAAGAATTTCAGACTGGTAGCGCAGTTGGGACAGGCCTGCATTTCGTCAAATAGGATGAGCGTATCGTGCGGGATGAATTGCGCTTTGGGATTGACGAAACTGATTTGCTTGAGGATGTCGTCAGGCTTGAATCCCGTATCGAAAATGACTTTGTATTGCGGTTCGGTCACAAAATTGATTTCAATGAAACTGCCGTAATTGTGGGCAAAATGTTCAATTGAAGAGGTCTTCCCCACTTGTCTCAACCCTTTGATGATGAGCGGCAACCTTTCAGGATTTTGTTTCCATAGCAACAAGTAAGTGTCTATTTTTCTTTTAAGTGTATAATCCATAATAATTTGTGTTTGAATATTCACAAAATTCCATACTTTTTTGGCAAAAATATCACAAAATTCCGAAATAAACGACAAAAAACATCACAAAAATCAGGGTTTGTTTTCCGTTTTGGTATTTTTTCTACTTTTGTGCATAAAAATCAGGATTATGCGAATCGTAGCACAAAGGGTTAGTCACGCCTCGGTGACGATTGATGGAAAAATGAAATCGCAAATCGGTCTTGGCATGTTGGTTTTGCTCGGCATCGAGGAAGCCGACACGCAAGAGGATGTGGAATGGCTTTGCGCCAAACTTATCAAACTCCGCATTTTCGACGACGGCAACAACTCGATGAACCTCGACATCAACCAGGTGGAAGGCGCATTCCTCGTGGTGAGCCAGTTCACCCTCCACGCCTTGACCAAGAAAGGCAACCGACCGAGTTTCATTCGTGCCGCCCGTCCCGAGGTGGCCATTCCGCTGTATGAGTTGTTCTTGAGACGTCTCGCCGAGGTATCGGGTCGTGAGGTGCAAAGTGGCGAGTTTGGCGCCATGATGGCCGTGGAGCTGCTCAATGACGGACCGGTAACGATTCTCATGGACTCGAAGCGGAAGGAATAAGGCTCTTTTTCACGTCTTTCATTGACCTTATTAGTGACCTCGCAAATCTAATTTCCATTTGTTCTTTCCCTTCATCGCTCTTGGTAAAATGCATAAATTCGATGGAAGTCTGTTTGCTCTTCATCAAAAAATGCCTATTTTTGCACCTCAAACAACCCAAGTGTTTTGCCCCGCTTTACCGCAAAGTCCGCAAGGACAACAATTCAACAACCAACAACCAACACTATAATGGACGGAAAAAGATTAGAACGAGTAAACAAGCTGATACAGAAAGAATTGGGCGATATTTTCCAGAAGGAACTGAAACCGAAAGTGCCCATGTTGATGATTACAGTAACCCGTGTCAATGTTACTTCCGACCTCTCGTATGCGCGTGTGTATCTGAGCGTATTCGGCGTTGAGGACAAGAAGAAGGTTGTGGATGAAGTGGCCCAAAACGGCAAGGCGATTCGCGGTTTGCTTGGCAATCGCATCCGTCATCAAATGCGCGTGGTGCCGGAGTTGCGTTTCGTTGAGGATGATTCGCTCGACTATATCGAAAACATTGACAACCTGTTGCACCCCGACAAGTGAGACTGCCGCTGTTCATAGCTAACCGTTACCTGCTGGCCAAAAAGAGCCACAACCTCATTAATATTATCACCTGGATTTCCATTTTGGGTATTAGCGTGGGTTCTTTCGCGCTTATCGTGGTGCTTTCGGCCTTCAACGGGCTGGAGAAGGTCATCTCTTCGATGAACAACCGCCTCACGCCCGACCTGCAAATTGCTGCTGCGAAGGGCAAGACCATCGATTTGACGGCTTTCCCGTTAGGTCAACTCAAAGGCATTCAGGGTGTTGAGTATGTGATTCCAACGATTACCGAAGACGCGCTTTTTCGCGCCAACGACAAGCAACACATCGGTCAGGTGAAAGGAGTAGGCGTAGCGTATCAGGAGATGGGCCGGATGAGTGAAGTTGTGTTTGGCGGAGGTGATTTGATTCTTACCGATGAGGATGCGCGCTTTTTTGCCGTGCCCGGTGCAGGTGTGGCGTGGTACCTTGGTATCAACGCATACAATCCCTACGCGATGATGCGCATTTATGTGCCCAAACGCGGCAATGCCTCGCTGATGAGCCTTGAAACCGGTTTCAATTCTAGCGCAGTTACAGTGCGAAGCGTGTTTTCCACCGAGCAGGAACAGGATGAGAAATTGGTACTTGTGCCTTTTGAATTGCTATCGGAACTGCTTGAGTATGAGAATAAAGCCACAAATGTGGAGGTTTTTTCCGCCCCCAATGCGGATGCTGGCAAGATAAAAAGGGAAGTGAGTGCTGTGATTGGGGACGACTTCACGGTGAAGAACCAACAGGAGCAACAGGAAACACTATACAAGATAATGCGCTCCGAGAAATGGGCGGTCTATGTCATCCTTACTTTCATACTGATATTAGCCACTTTCAATGTGGTCGGGTCGCTCTCCATGCTGATGATTGACAAGCGCAAGGATACGCAGATTCTGAAGTCGATGGGTGCTGACAACCGGCTGATTCAGAAGATTTTCATGAACGAGGGCCTGCTTATCTCCGTGGTAGGAGGTATTATCGGTTTGCTGTTGGGTGTCATTTTGGTGCTCTTGCAGCAAAAGTTTGGCTTCGTGAAGTTTGGTTCAGGTGGCAATTATGTGGTGGATGTCTATCCCGTGTCGCTGAAGGTCAAGGATGTGCTGTTGATTTTCGCCACGATTCTGGCGGTGGGATGCACTTCGGCTTTTCTTACCGTGCATCACGCAATGCGGAAAATGGAGACTCAGAAATCCAGATTGAACGAAAGATAATACCTTGGTTTCTTGTCGAATTGTCCGTCATGTATGCCCCAAGCCACATCCCCTCTGACGAAATAGCCGAAAATGCTGGTGTGCAGTCCCACGCCTACACCGCCTACCAAAGGTTCTTTCATCTCGGTGACGGTGATGTCCAAATTGCCATCGGTGATGTGTGTGTTGTAAAGCGAGTTGCTCGGGTCGTAGGGGCTCCAACCGGTCCAAGCTGTGCCGAGGTCGCCGAAGGCCACGATTTGGAAGTCTCTGATAAATTTCATGTTGATGGGACGGTTCATAAAATAGCTGAACACGGGGAAACGCAGTTCGCTGTTCAAGACCGCAAAGTTGTTGCCGTTGCGGATGTTTTGGCTGAAGCCGCGCATATTTGTGGCAAGGGTCTGATAAGCATAGTTTTGTGTATAGTCAACGTGGGCGCCTTGGTCGAAGGAGGCCAAGATCCAGTTGTCGACTCCGCCCATGTAGTAGATGAGTTTCTGTTGCCCGAACGAGCTGCTGCCTGCGATGCGGTTGGCCCAGATGATGTTGCGGCTGATACGGGTGTAGTGCCTGTAGTCGAAACCGAGCACTGCCATGTTGTTGGTGTTTCTTGCGATGCGTTGGTAGTATTCGGCAAAAACCTTTCCCCGTGCCCCGACGAGCAAGTTGGTCCCAATTTTCTTTGAGTTGTCATACACGAGTTCGGCCCTCATGCCGCCCCAGTTTTCATATATATCCTTGTTGGCCAAGCTATAGTCATCGATGGCGAGGTTGACTTTATGGTCCATGCGATAGATGGCTGTGCCTCGCAAACTTAATGTCTCGCTGAAAGGATAGCTCAATGTGTAGAAGGCTTCGTTGGTAAAGGTACGGTAATAGTAGCTTGTGTAGTCGTCGGTAACATATCGGTGAAGGGTGATGCTCTTGTCCAAGCGTTTGCTGAAGTCGCTGAAATTCAACATGTACTCGTTGTTGGCGAGGCTGGTGTTGAGTTTCACGCCAAGCACTATTTTATAGTCTTCCATCAGGTCATTCATCTTGGTGCCGAGAAAGACATTGAATCCCGAATTGAGGTAGATGGGCGTGCCGCCGCCGCTGAATGGCTGGTAGCTGTAGTTCATGCCGGTGAAGTCGATTTGGCTCATCAGCTGATCGGCGAAGAGCTCCACATAGTAGTTGTTGGGCCGTTGCACGGTGTCTTTCTGTCTTGGCTTGGGCGCAGGTTCGTTGCTTTGGACCATTTGGGTTGAGTCACTTCCCAAGGGGCCACTGATTTGTCGTTTGCGTCGCGCATATCTGTAGCTGGTCGAGAAACGATGTTTTGAGATGGACTCCGCCATCGTGTCTTTTCTCTGCTGCATCAATTCATTAATCAGTCTTTTTTGAGCGTAGGGACTCATTTGCCCAATCTTTGTATCGTGAGTACGCAAGATGGGTGACAGATAGAATTTTTCTCCCCTTTTGTCAGCCATCAGCAGGGCGGCTTTGTGGTCGCGAGGCAGGTAGGCGTAATCAATGATGTTTGACGAATAGTCCGTAAGTTGCTCTTTCTTGCCGAAATAGCGGTAGTGCACGATGGTGTCGATGTGGCTGATGGCGCTGTCGAAACGGATTTGGTAAAGATTGTAATAACCACTCGTGTCGTTCAGGTATAGCAAGTTCCCATCTTTCAACGGTTCGGGCAGGATGCTGTTGGAGTGGTGCTGTCGGGTTAGGTTCTGGAGCAGCGCACCTTTGTTAATATAGTTGTAGGCATAGAGGTCGAATTGCTTGTTTTGGAAACCGATTTTGTCGTCAGACTTTAGAGTGTCGTTGTCGCGGTTCGAGCTGAAAACGATTTGCCGGTCATCGAAGGTGAAGACAGGATTCAGGTCGGTGTGCCAATCGTTGGTAATCTGCTCCAAGGTGTTGGAAAACAGGTTGTAAACATAAATGTCGGGTTTGCCCATTCGGGTGGCGGACAGCACGATTTTTCGGCTTTTGTGGGCGTATGAAAATGAGCTTACCTTTTGGAAATCGAAAAGATAGGTCTGGGCTTTCTTCCCGCTGTTGATGTCCAAATTATAAAGCTGGATTTTACCTTCTTCTTCAAGGATGAAAGACAGGATTTCGCCGTTGGGATGCCATGCCAAGAGCGGGAAGGAGGTGTCGATGTTCTCGTCGGAGCGGTAGCCGGCGCTGAAGAGCTGCCGCCGCTTGCCGCTTTGCAGGTCTTCTAACCAAAGGCGGATTTTGCCCTCGTCGTTGCTGACATAGGCGACAAACTTTCCGTTAGGACTAATGGTGGGTTGGGTGAAGGTGCGGTACTTCCTGTATTTCAATCGCATAACATCATTGGGTCGGCTGGGCATGAGGTTATCATAGCGGGCCTTATGAAACTCAAACCATTCTCCAACCAAGGCCTTGTATTCCTTGCCTGTAACATAAAGCAATGACTTTTTGATGCTTTGTGTGCTTTCGGCCAGGGTCATGATGTCGCTGAACGACTTGCTGCCGTATTTCTCGGCGATGAAGTCCCAGAAAGAATAGCCCGCAATCAGGGCGTCCTCTTCGCGCAAATGGTTGATTTTCTTATAGTCTCCCGACGTAATGCCGCGTTGCAGTTGAGCCTCCTTGTGGCTGTCCCAGTTGTCTGCAATATAGGCCACCAGCCCATCTCGGAACCATTGTGGAATATCATAACGGTAGGAGCTGCGCAACTGCGAGCCGATGGAGATGCCATTCATTATTTGGCTGAACAGTAGCCTTGCAATGCCTTCGCGGATTTGCGCCTCGTAGTGCGTATAGTCGCCGTCGAAGTAAAGAACCACTTTCGTGCCAATGATTTTGGTGATACCGCCCGTGTTGCCGTTTCCCTCTTCCTCAAGGTCGATGTTGCTTTGCTTGAAATCGCCCTTGCTGTTGAAGACGATGAATTGGATTTTTTTTCCGAGGCGGCTGTTGAAGCGACTTTCAAGGCGTGGGATTTGGTCTTTGGCGTATGCTTGCGCATAACGGGCCAGGTCGCCGCCACCTTGATAGAAATACACATCGAAGTTGTCGTTCATGTAGTACGACCAGTGGAAGTCGCCCCACTGCAGGCGATTTTTCCCGAAAAGCATGTTCATGCCGTTGTAGAACTGGGCATGAGCCAAGGGAGCAAGGGCCAAAAGCATGACAAGGAGTAGTGTATGTGTCTTTTTCGGCAACATCAACATCATAATTAGCGGACAAAGATAGGCAATTTCTTAATAATATCGTGGAAAAAACCTTATCTTTGCCCCCGAAAAAACGCAATTATGCTCCACCTCGAATCCTTTGTCTTTAATCCCTTCGCCGAAAACACTTACGTTGTTTATGACAGTAGTAATGAATGTGCCATCATCGACCCGGGTTGTTCCAATACGGCTGAAGAGAACCGGCTTTTCGGTTTTATCGACAGCCACCGCCTCAAGCCGCTGATGATCATCAGCACGCACGGCCACATTGACCATATTGTGGGCAACCAGGCCGCCAAGCAGCGTTATGGCATCAAGGTGGCGGCACATCCCGATGTGAAGAACGACTTCTTGCGATCGCAGCAGCAGGCGGCGATGTTCGGACTGCCGTTCTCAGGCAACTGCGAACTTCCCGAGATTGACTTAATAGATGGCGAAATCATCAAAGTAGGAGAAAGCACCTTGGAGGTCATCGCCACACCGGGACATGCCTTGGGCAGTATCAGTCTCTATGCCGAAACGGAGGGCTGGGTCTTCACCGGCGACACACTTTTTTGCCGCAGCATCGGTCGTACCGATTTCCCGGGAGGCAGCTATGAGCAGCTCAGGACAAGCATCATCGAACGACTGTTCCGGCTTCCCGGCGACACTGAGGTATATTCCGGACACGGCGAAAGCACGACCATTTTCGACGAAATGCACTATAACATGTTCCTTGGATAAGAGTTTATGCGCCGCATCTTTCTTTTCCTATCATTTTTGATTTTCACTCGTTTTGGCTCCGCTCAGGAGCAAACCCGAATTGTGGATAGTTTGCAAGCAGTGATGAATCATCAGGAAGGCCGGCAACGCATTGAAACCATGCTGGAGCTCTCCCGCGCTTTTTTTGACCTTTCTTATGATGATTGCATCGTCTGGGGCGAAAAGGCGATTGAGCATGCTGTGCAATTTGATGATAATGAACTGATTGCAAAATCTTATTGGAAATTGGGACTTCGATATTTGAGCCATTATGATTTTGATTTGGCTGAAAATCAGTTCCTGAACGCGATTAAGTTTCTTGAAGGCCAGGAAGATTCTGAGTTGTTGATGGACGTGTTGAATTACAAAGGTCGTGTTGAGTTGTATTTGGGTGAGATAGACCAGGCTTTGGAGACCTATCAAAGGGCTTTGGGGGTATCGCAGCACCTTGACGATGCGATGAATTGCGCTGATGTTACCAATAACATGGCTTATGTCTATTTCCATCAGGATGATTTGGAGAAGGCATTGGCACATTTCAACTTGGCGCGACAGCAATATGAGCAGTTGGGAGACACGCTTTCGGCGGCTCAGTGCGACAACAATATCAGCAATATTTTTGTGCAGTGGCAGCAGTTCGACAAGGCGAAATCTACTCTTCAAGGAGCTATTCCCGTCTTCAAACGTTTTGGCGATGAAAGTTCTTTGGCTCACGCTTACCAAAACCTCGGAACGGTCTATGCCACAGGTTTGGTCAACTTTGACTCTGCGCTGTTTTATCTTCAAAAGTCGGTGATTTGTGCTGAAAATGTTGGCGATGAAATCGTTTTGATTGAGGATAAAATAGAGACTGCCAATGTGTTGATGCAAATGGGGCGTGGCAAGGAGGCGATGAGCTTATTTCAGTCGGCATTGCATTCGTCGGATGCGATAGGCTATCAGAAAGGTATCATGGAAGCCTACAAGAGTCTTGGGATCCATTATCATGAAAAAGGTGATTTCACCACTTCAGCGGTGTATCTAAAAAGATGTATGGAAATTGCGGAAAAAAACGGCAACTATTTGTACGTCAACTCAGTGCGTTCCTATCTGATTGCCGATTATGCGCATCTGGGGCATTTTTCGGAAATGAAAAGCGAATTGGGACTTTTTCATGAGGACTATGCCTCTACTTTCAATGAAAGCATAGCATTATGTGAAAAACTTGTCGATTTGCAGGACGACGTCTCAAGTCTCCTTGCCCAATACGAATCTCAAAGCGAACAAATCGAAACCCTCCAAGCACAACGCAACCAATACCGACTGGCTTTCTTCGGTTTGCTGGCAATGGTGATTGCGACATTGGTATTATTGATGGCCTGCAAAATTGTTCGGAAAAATCGGCCAATAAATTGAAATCTTGAAATAAAACCCTATTTTTGCACCGCAATTTATAGGCCCCAGAATGCGTTTTGCAGCTTTGCGCTCTGTATTCTCACACCAATAAACGATCCTACGGTTAAATAACAAACAAATAACAAAGCAATGATCGAGAAAATCACATCATCACAACAAGCGATGGATATGGAAGCCCAATACGGCGCCCATAACTATCACCCGCTTCCGGTTGTCCTCTCCAAAGGTAAGGGATGCAAGGTTTGGGACGTCGAAGGAAAAGAGTATTATGACTTCCTGTCGGCTTATTCCGCTGTCAACCAAGGCCACTGCCATCCCAAGATCCTCAAGGCCTTGACCGATCAGGCCGAACGTCTCACCCTCAGCAGCCGCGCTTTCTATAACGACGCGCTCGGCGTGTGGGAAAAGTATGTGACTGAATACTTTGGCTACGACAAGGCGCTGCCCATGAACTCGGGTGCCGAAGCCGACGAAACGGGTTTGAAGTTGGCACGTCGTTGGGGTGTCGTCAAGAAAGGTATCCCGAACGACAAAGTGAAAATTGTGTGCTGCGAAGGCAACTTCCACGGCCGTACCATCACTGTCATCACGATGAGTAACGATCCCGACTCATACGCCAACTACGGCCCCTTGACCCCTGGTTTCGTCCGTATTCCTTACAATGACCCCGATGCTTTGGAGAAAGTGCTGGAAAAGGACGGCAAGGAAATTGCCGGTTTCCTGTTGGAACCCATTCAAGGTGAGGCTGGCGTTTACGTGCCTGATGACGGCTACTTGAAGAAGTGTTACGACATTTGCAAAAAGCACAACGTGCTCTTTATGGCTGACGAGGTGCAGTGCGGTATTGCACGTACGGGCAAGATGCTGGCTTGCGACCACGAAGGTGTTCGTCCCGACATCCTCATCTTGGGCAAGGCCCTTGGTGCTGGCGTGGTCCCGGTGAGCTGCGTTTTGGCCGACGACGATATCATGATGAACATCAAGCCCGGAGAGCACGGCTCGACGTTTGGCGGCAACCCGATAGCAGCCCGTGTTTCTATCGCCGCTCTTGAGGTCATCAAGGAAGAGCATCTGATGGAAAACGCCGAACGCCTTGGCAAGATTTTCCGTGAGGAAATCAGCAAAATCAAGAGCCCGATGATTGAGAAAGTGCGCGGTAAAGGTCTGCTCAATGCCGTAATCATCAAGCCTAAAGATGGAAAGGAAGCTTGGGATGTGTGCATGAAGATGCGTGACCTCGGCCTATTGGCCAAGCCGACCCATCAGCACATCATCCGTTTCGCTCCGCCCTTGGTCATCACCGAAGCCGAACTCCGCGAAGCCATCGAAATCATCAAGAAGGCCCTCGCCTCATTTGAGTAAGTTTGATGGGCTCAATATCAATAAAAAAGCCTCTCGTTTGGGAGGCTTTTTTTGTGTCCATTCATTCTTCTTTTTGGCCCGTGTCGGTGCGTTCATGGCTCCGTGCTGATTTGAAGATTTCTTCCACTGCTTCCTCGTATTCTTTCAGCGCATTAATCTTTTTGATTTTCCGCCACACCACCTGTGGTTCCTCAAAGTCGTTCATCAGATAGGACCACAATTCTTTCATTCGCCCCAGCACCTTCGGGCTGCCGCCGGCATGGCGCAAACGGTCTTCATACAGGTCGACGACATAGTGGTGCAGGCGCATGGTCTTGTTTTGCTCCGATACCACGCCTTTGATTTCTTCCGCCAAGAACGGATGGGACAACACCCCTCGTCCCAACATAAATTGGTCCACCGGTTGTACCACGCCTCGGATTCGCACGAAACTGTCAACTGAAACGATGTCGCCGTTGTAAACTAAGGGTGCCTTGAAAAAGGGAATTAATGCTTTGAATCGTTCCGTGTCCGCCTCGCCCTTGTAGAGTTGTTTCCCAATGCGCGGATGAATGACCAATTCGCTCAAAGGGAACCTGTTGAAAATCGGAATGAATGCCTCTATTTCGTCGGGGTTGAAATATCCCAAGCGGCATTTCACGCTGAATTTGAGGTCGATTTCCTCAAAAACCTTTTCAAGCATCCCTTCCACCATGTCTGGATAGGACAGGAGACCGCAGCCCCGTTTCTTGTTGGCCACTCTAGGAAACGGACAGCCCATATTGAGATTGATTTCCTTGTAACCCATTTGCTTGCATTGTTTTGCAAAACGCAATATTTCTTCCGCACTGGTGCTGAGGATTTGTGGTGTCAAGGTCTCAACATCGTTGCATTGTGGGTCGATTTCCTCCACCTGCATGTTTTTGGCATGGTCTTTCTGGATGCCTGTGAAGAAAGGGGTATAGAACTTGTCGATGCCTCCGAAATGTCGTTTGAACACCTTGCGGAACGGTGCATCGGTGATGCCTTGGAAAGGGCCTAACGAAAGATGCGGTTTGTTCATTTCTTTTTTCTCGTGCCGCTGGTTTTGGCCACTTTCCTTTTCTTGCCGAGGTCTAAGGCTGACTTGGCAATCCATGTGAGGAGCAACACAAAGGTAATATACACAGCGATGCGGCTGAGGTAGTCGCCGTTTTTGGCATAGAAGGTAACTTTGGTATTGGCTTTAATGGTTTCGCGGATGGCATCGGGCACCCAATACTGTGTCTGTTGCAGTACGTCGCCGCGTTGATTGATGAATCCTGAACATCCCGTATTGGCCGATCGGGCGATGCAGCGGCGGTTCTCGATGGCCCGCAGTTTCGAGAACTCGAAATGCTGACGGTAGCCGGGGGTGTCGCCCCACCAGCCGTCGTTGGTAATCACAAAGAGCAGGTCGGCACCTTTGGCGCAGAAAGAGCCGACGTATTCGCCGAAGGCCGACTCGTAGCATATTGCCGCCCCAATTTTGTGGTCACCGAAGGTTAGCACCTTCGCCTCAGGGTCGCCTTTCAGTGTGCCACGCGCAATGCCCATGGTGAGGCTGAAATTGCGCAAAAACCCCATCCATTCGGGAATCGCTTCAACCGCCGGTGTGAGTTGCGACTTGTTGCGGTGTTGCATGTTGAGGGTGTCGATGAGCAGGGCGGAATTGTGGCTGTAGTAATAGCGATTGCTGTTGCCGATTTGTCGGGCAGGGAAGTCGTCTTCCATGCCTTCCGGCACCCATTCATTGGTGGTTCCGCCGATGACAAAGGCCAACTGGGGGAATTGCTTGACATATCCTGTTAATGTGTTGACGGCCTTGTTCTTGTTGATTTCGTGCAACCAGATGACTTCTTGAATGGCAGATTCACTGCCGACAATGAACCGCGTTTCGGGCGTTACCAAGGGCAACGACAGATTGATGTTGTTTTTGACGACTTGGTCGTAAAATTGCGAGTTGAACTGTTCGTTCCACGGGTCGCAGTTCTGCTGCACGACGATGACTTCCGTATCGGTACCCTGGTCTTCGTAATGCTTGTACATCGACTTGCTGATGAGGATGGGCAGGATGAGGAGGACCGCCTCAAGACCTATGCTGACCAAGATAGGTTTCGCTTCTTTCAATTTGAAGAACCGTATAACGTTAACAATCAATATATTAATTAATAATATCCATAGTGTTCCTCCTGCCACGCCTGTGAATTCGTACCATTGAATCCAGCTGACCGTGCTGGAGAAGACACCTCCTAGGTTGAGCCAAGGCCATTTGGCTGCCCACCAATAGGTGAGCATCTCGAATGCCATCCAATAAGGGATGAGGAAGAAATTGCCCCAAGGATTATTGCAGACTTTCTTTTTTGTGAGATGAAACACATTGAAAATGATGGCCATGAAAAGTGCATTCAATATCCACGCCAATATGGCGGCAGGAGTGGAGTTCCACACCCACCAAGTTGTGGCCACATTCCAAACCAGGAACGCGAGAAACGAAATCCAAAACAGTCCACCTCCTTCTCCCCGTGCTTTGCGGTCTTCGATCAATAACAGGGGAACAAAGCCAATGAAAACGACTGGAGCCATGCCCCACGTTGGCCAGGCTGCCGCGAGCAATCCTCCGGTTAGAACCGCCAACATTACATTGTGAAGTCTAGCCTTCTTGACCGCCTTTGTGCCTAGAGCATGGCTGTGGCGGGAGTGGGATGAAGGGTCTTTCCTTTTTTTGAGTTTATTCATAAATATTCTCCAAAAATATCTTGCAAAAGTACGTTTTTTTTTACCTGTCTTCGCATGCTTTTTGTTCGATTGAGAAGTTGTCCCATAAGGTGAAAGCGGCTTCTTCGACAACAGCGTGAATGACTGGGCTTGGGTTTCAGCAGCCAGCTTTGTTTGAATATTTTCTGCGTCGGGTTGTTCGAGCGGGACCGTGGGTGTGGCGGAGGCTTTGAGTTACCCATAGCGCTCAGCTATCTGAAACCACGCAAAAAAAGCCAGACATTGTCTGGCTTTACTGGTGGTACCGACCGGAATCGAACCAGTGACACGAGGATTTTCAGTCCTCTGCTCTACCTACTGAGCTACGGTACCTCCTTTGCGGTTGCAAAAGTACGACATTTTCCCCAATTGGCAAGAAAAAAACTAAAAAAACGAGATTTATTTTTTTTACATGTATTTTGAATTGATATTCAGTTAAATAAAAGTTAAATAAAGAAATATTGTCTTAATGTAACAATAAAAACTTGCTCGTCGAGTTAAAAAATCGGATATTTGCACGCCCAAATAAGGGCTTGCCTAAGTTATTATGGTTATGAGAACACCTTATATTAATAGCATATTGCTGGTTTTGCTGTTGTGCTGTGTCAGTATAGATACCAGTGCCCAGTCTGATGTCGACTCTCCTTATTCCCTGTTCGGTTTAGGTCAGGTGAACAACTGGCCGATGAATGTCAGGTTGAAAGGAATGGGAGGCGTGGCCAACTCTATGTTTGGCGGTGGTGTCATTAATGCTGAAAACCCAGCTTCATACGCAAAAATTGACTCGCTGGCTTTCCTTTTCGATGCTGGATTCTACTTCAAGGCATCGACTTTCAGCACCGCGACACTTTCTGAGAAGGCAAACAATGCCTCATTCGACCATGTGTCGATGGCATTTGGCCTGACACCTTGGTGGAAAGTGGCTTTGGGCGTACAGCCTTTTGCCTCCTCGGACTATAACATGCTTGTTGAAGACCTTGAGCCTGGCATTGGCAAGACCACAACGCGCTTCAAGGGTAGTGGCGGCCTAAATCAGTTGTTTTGGGGCAATGCCATCAAGGTGGGCGATCATTTCGCCATGGGCGCCAATGCCTATTACCTATTTGGCAACAGCCAGGCCGAGACTTCATTATATTTCCCCGACTCGGCGTATTTCATCGGTACGCGGCGCAACATCGACGTGATGGTGCGTTCTTTCATGTTCGACTACGGCATGTTGTTCAATGCTACCGTGAGCAATGGCGTGGAGCTGGGCATGGGTCTAAAATATGTCCAAAAAATCAACCTGAAAGGTGAACAGACATTATTCATTCGCTCGTTTGAGGAAGACCCTGGCACCACAGTGGAATATTTGATTGACACTATCGCCTATGGCGTGAGTGCTGCCCGTATTACGATGCCTCAAGGCTTTGGCGTGGGTGTGTCATTACAGAAGGGCAATGATTGGCTCGTTGGCGCCGATTTCAATTGGATGCAATGGTCTAAGTTTGCGCGTCAGGGGAAGACCGAAGGGCTGCAGAATTCATGGTCAGCCTCTGCTGGTGCCGAGTTCACTCCCAAGCATACGTCCATTTCTGGCTATTTTTCACGTGTCACCTACCGTTTCGGAGGCTTCTACGAACACGGTTTCGTCAGCTTGCCCGGCAACGATGGTGAAAACCATTCCATTAATAAGGTAGGCGTTACTGCAGGCGTGTCGCTTCCGCTACCCCGCTCCTTGTCAAAGGTCAATTTTGCCCTTGAAGCAGGGCAATATGGCACGCGTGAGGGCGGATTGATACAGGAACGTTATGCCAAGATGAGCGTTGGCGTTTCAGTGTTTGAGCGGTGGTTTATCAAACGCAAATACAAATGAGAGAAGCTCTCCAAAGCATTTTTGGAATGATATTTGGATTAAAGCAAGTAAGTTTAACACTAAAATAAGAAGAGATGAAAATGAAAAGATTATTGATGATTGCCGTTGTCTTTGGAATGGCAATGAGCGTATCAGCCCAAGAGATGTCAGAGCAGAAGAAGTACGGAACCGATAGCATTGCGTGTGTGACCAATCTGTCCATCTACGGAGAGGCATTCAAGCAATGGGAAGCCTCCAGATTTGCCCAAGAAGCCATCACTATGGAAATGGTAGATGCCTGGAGGGAAGTCTTACTCAACTGTCCCCGTTCCAGCCAACTCATCTACACAAGAGGCGAAAAGATCATGGACTACTTCATCCGCACCAACCCTGCCAATAAAGACGCCTACATCGATACCATCTGTATGATGATGGACAATAGAGCCGAGTATTTCCCTATCGATCCTGCTACAGGCAAGTCACAAGTGGCCGGTATCAAGGGACGCAAAGGCTTACTCATCTACTCATACAACAAGAACCGCTATGAAGAAGCCTACAACGTGCTGAAAGAAGCTGTTGCCCTTGATGCCTCGCAATTGCAAGGTGCCTACATTGACACCTACTTCAAGGCTACCATCGACATGGCCAACAACAACAAAGTCGAGAAGATGACCATCATTGACGTGTATCAGGAGCTTTCTGAGGTGCTTGACATCAATATTGAAGCCCTGGCTGAGACCGCTTCAACTGAAGTTAGCGATCCGATAGGATTGACTGTAAATGAATTAATAGAATATTGGGGAGAGCCTGACAATGTATCAAACTATAAATCTGAAGAAAAGTCTTCTCAGGACCTGAATTATGGTGGCATTGATGTTACCGTTGAAAACGGATATGTCGTTTCCTTCTTGGATTCCAATAATGAAATTGGAAGAAGATTTGCCAAAGCGACAAACTCAATACGCATCAACAAAGGCGTGAAGAACAATCTCGACAATCTCTTCCAACCCTATGCTTCTTGCGAAGACCTGCTCATGGTGTTCAGCGCGAAGATGGCTGAAACGCCTGACGACGTGACCCTGCTCAAGCGTATCACCACCATCCTTGATAAGAAAGACTGCACCGACTCGAAACTCTTCCTCGATGCTGCCGTCAGACTCAACGAACTGGAACCCAGCCCCGAGGCTTCCTACAGTTTGGGTTTGAAGTTCTTCATGGACAAGAAATATAGCGATGCCGCCACCTTCTTTGACCAGGCTACCAAGACGGAAAACAACGACCGTAAGTACCGCGCTTACCGTAACCTTGCTTTCTGTTACCAGAACATGGGCAACTTGGCCAAGGCCCGCGACATTGCCAGAAGGGCTGCCCAGGTTGACCCGACGGCCGGCGAGCCTTACCTCATCATCGCCCAACTCTATGCTTCAAGTG
>JBGYWU010000164.1:0-5186 GCA_041842265.1 Candidatus Limimorpha sp.
CGATAATGGCTGAACCCATCCAAACTGCAAACATACGGGATTATGACAAAGCAGACAAACTATTTCTGGAGCTTTCTGAAAACGTGCGCGCAATCTATGCCATCGACTCCATCCAGGATTATCTTGTCAACAACAAAGAAAGATTGAATGCCAGCAATATCTCTGAATATGCAACAAGAGCGCTTCGGTTGTCTAGCAATCGGGAGTGTGTAAAATATGCTTTGTCGATTCTGGAACTGTTTGACACCGATTCCTATGAGACCATAAAAAACGATGTCAGGACCATCGGACTGTGTGATGAATTCTCGCTGTTTGCGATATATGTGATGCGCCATTGGAAAGGCGGCAACGACGAGATATTCCGTCTTGCCAAGAAAGTTCACGGATGGGGAAGGATATTCGCTGTAGAACATTTGGAGCCTGCATCGGAAGAAATACGGAGATGGCTGCTGACAGACGCCGTCCACAACAACATCATGACTTCCTATTCCGCCCTTACGTGCTGGAAAAAGTCAAATGCGGAACAGGTGCTGAAAAACCATCCGACTTACGAGGAGTTTGCAGGCATCAGGGACATTATCGAAGGGCTTTTCGACGAAAGCTCTGCCGCCGGAATCTCTACCATTGAAAACGAGGAAGAAATCATCAAGACCTTCCTCGACGAAGCACTGACAATGACACTGGAATTAAAAGACTATGAACTGATTCACACTATCCTAGCATATTGCAAGAAAACCGGGGCCAGCAAATGCAACATAGCCTTAACATGCAGGAGACTGGTTCTTTCCTACCGGTGCTGGTGCCTCGTCAATGACGCCGTAAAAGAAGGCAGGAACATCGACATGGCCATTGACATAGGATTCCCCTGCAAACCCTACATCCTGGACATAATGAAATCGTCTTTCGAGGACCATTACCATCTTTGCAGGTATTTGGCGCATGACGATGAATACAGAAAGGAATTGCTGGATTTGTACAAGGAGAAGTTACCTCTGGAAACCATGAAAACCCGTCCGGGAACCTCGCTTGGCCTAGGAAAAGAATATTGGAGGCAGAGCGCACTGGAATTATTGCTGCAGGAGTTGCGCCAATATCCGTTTGAAGGACAAGAGTTTGTGGAAACCGCCTTGCAATCAGAGCCCGTCAGGACAAGAAACGGGGCACTGTACCTGCTGGAGTTTTGGGTCGCCACAGAAAGAAAACCATTGGCCGAAATCTTTCCGAAGTTTTACGACCTGCTGACACAATTGCGCGAAATTGAACCGACCGAGCATAACAAAGTAAGGATAGAAAAACTATTATCAGGGGCCATCACTTTTGAGGAAGTGGGAGAGATAAAGAAGAAAGTCGAATTCAGCAGAGACACGCTAAACATACTGGCGGATGCGATATCCGACATAGGGTCGTGGCAATGGTGGGAGATTGACAACGACATGGTGCAAATGGAGTTTTGCGATGTGCAGCTCTACGACGACTCAAAAGCCAAGAAAGAGCCACATTCCAGCACAATCGCGGTAAGGTTCTACGGAAACACCTTCATGGTATTTCTTGACAATCTGGAAGATGAGAAATGGCACTATAGGCTGCACAACGATGAAATAGAGTCTATCCCGCTGGAATGCTATGAACTTGACTTCGACAATGTGAAATATGCGAAAAGCGTGATGAAAAAATACAGGCACAGAAACCCGATGCGACCTAGGTTTGACGAGAGTTTGTTTTCCTCGGCGAAACACCTGATGGCTGGCAGATGCGGCGAGGTCGGCTTCGTGGTCGGAGGCGACGAAATCAAAGTGGTGAGCCACAGCAAAACATTCACAGAGGAAGACATTGAGCTTGCACACAAAAGTTGGTGGGAGTATTGGGAGGATTATTGGCGCATGAGCGGAACAATAGAAGCATACGAAAAGGATTGGGCATGTGAAGTAACCATTCCCATCGGAGACTTCAATGATGAAGAATGATTATTGAAAGGAGCCCATTGCCTCCATGTCTTAGTTCGGAAAACTTTATTACTTTTGCACAATAACAAAACAATACCGTCATTCACAATACCATTTCAGACAACTATTTCAATGAAAACCAATCTCTTGCATCTCGCAACTTTACTATTATTCAGTCTGCCTCTGAAAGCCCAAGTCGAGCCCAATTGGGAATCCATCAACGAGCGGGGCTATCCTCAGTGGTTCTCCGACGCCAAATTGGGCATTTTCATCCATTGGGGCGTGTATTCTGTGCCCGCATACGCCAGTCTTGAAGGCTATGCGGAATGGTATTACAGAGGCCTCAGCACCAGTGATGGGCGCAAGACCTTCCAGGAACGCATCTACGGCAAGGACTTCCGATATGAGGACTTCGCGCCGATGTTCAAGGGCGAGCTCTGGGATCCCGACGAATGGGCTGAATTGTTCAAGAAATCGGGGGCGAAATATGTGCTCTTGGTCTCGAAGCACCACGACGGCTACTGCCTCTGGCCGAGCCAGTATGCTCCCGGGTGGAATTCCGTGGAAGTCGGGCCGAAGCGGGACATCTGCGGCGAACTGACCGAAGCCGTGCGCAAACAAGGGCTTAAAATGGGCTTGTATTACTCGCTTCCCGAATGGTCGAGCAAAATCCACCGGTGGTATGAAGACCCTGACGAGAACATCGGCACATACGTAGATACGCATATGGTTCCCCAATTCAAGGAGCTCGTCACGCGCTATAAACCCACCGTACTTTTCACCGACGGCGAATGGCGCAATACCGCCGAACAATGGCATGCCACCGAACTCATCTCATGGTATTACAACACGGTGGGCAGCGAAGCCATCGTCAACGACCGTTGGGGCGAAGGACAGCAACATGGTTTTCGCACCCCCGAATACAGTGCAGGCATTACCTTAACCGACCGTCCTTGGGCAGAATGCCGTGGCTTGGGCCGTTCATTCGGACTCAACCGCAACGAGCCTTTAGAGAACTACATGAGCTCTGATGAACTCATCCGCCATTTTTGTGTCCTCGTGGCGGCTGGTGGCGGCATGACACTCAATGTGGGTCCCGCTGCCGACGGCAAAATACCGCTGTTGCAGCAAGAACGCCTCGTCGACCTTGGAAATTGGCTTGAGATCAATGGAGAGGCCATATACGGAACACGCCCGTACAAGAAATTCTATGAGACGAAACCTGTCAACGTCACACGCAACGACACCGAAATCAACTTCAACTGGAAGCGCAATTCTCCTGACCCTGCCATCAGTTGCGACCACTTCCAAGCGCATTGGCAAGGCATGTTCTCCTGCCCTGCTGACACCTATACCTTTGAAATCCTAACCGATGACAAGGCCGTCCTCATCATCGACGGCGAGACTGTCATCAAAGACACGAAAAACGCGAACACCGGCAAGGTGAAGCTTGCTTCGGGCCAACACAGCATAGAGGTTTGCTATGAGGAAGACGAATTGGAAGCCACCATAGCACTCTACTGGTGGTCAAAGAAAATGGAAAAACAAGTGATGAAAGGTTTCCAAGCCTCTGCCACGCCGCCCGCGGAGGGTCTGAAGGCCAACTATACCAGCGAGCAACCGTGGCTCTGCTACACACAAGGCCAAGACGCACTCTACGCCATCGCATTGGAATATCCCGAAGACCAGTTGGTTCTCGAAATCGAGGAGCCTGATGCAGGTATGGAAGTGACACTTCTGGGTTGCCCCAAAAGCCTGCCATGGAAATATGAATACGGCAAACTGCATATCGACACAAGCAGTTTGAGATACGGTGACATCAAATGCACGGAGGCTTGGGTATTCAAGATGAAATGAAAAAAGCGGCTATCGCCGCTTTTGTGTTTATCCGATGGGACCGTCTGTGAGTTCCTTGAGCCCTTGGTAAATGATGATTCGGTTCGTCCGTTTCGGCACCCGCTTGATGTAGAAACGCTCATCCGCCTGCACGAACTTGATATGCAGCAGGTCGCCTTTCGGGAAACAGTCAATGGCACCATATCGTGAAAGACCACCGCTCGTTTGATAGGAAAAATCGGATGTCTTCACAAAAGTGACACGTTTCCTTCCCTTGAGGATGGCGGTAGTGAACCCGTCAAAATAACTGCGGTTGCCCCACTTACCTGCAAACCGTTCGGGATTCTTCAGGTCGTACAGATAAACGCGAAACTTCTTATCCGTTATCGGCTTCAATTCTATGATTTTCTGAAAAACAACATCCTTTTCTATCTCTGCCTCCACATACATCCACTGAAAACGATTGCCCGAGTTTTCCCAAATCGGGGTAAAATGCGCCATCGCTGTCGTTGAGTCATTCACCTGCAAAACATAATCGCCTTGCATAGTACGGTAAAACTGCTTGGCATCGTCTTCCATGAACTTCTGCGATAAACCGTAAGTACTTATCAAACAAGCTAATAATACTAAAAACAAATGTTTAACTTTCATTGATGGAATTTTTTCTTAGTTTGAAGCGTCAAAAGTACAAAAAAAACGAACACGATGATGTAGCAAAATTACAGACAGAAAAAGTACGGATTCTCGCGGAATGATTCTCCATGTTGGTACATGCTTTTTTTGTTTAGTAAAATGGGCTTATTTCTTCACCCATTTCCCGCTTTCCGCAAAGTTGCCGTTGATATACCTTTTCCAGACATACACTCACCCGGAACCCTAGCCTTGTAGTTAATGCCGGTGACGTTCTCAGTAATTGCTTGTTGGTGCATCCTTCCGCTCTGCACCACTTCGAGCACGTCGCCGAAGGAGAATCTGACGTATCCGCGCCGCTACTTGGTGTCGGGATTGGCTTCTACCGTAACGGTAACGTTGGTGGCGCCTTCGCCGCCACGGTCGGGGCTCAGGTCAATCCAGTCAGGGCACTTGCTTACAAACCATCTGCCCCTGTATCTGTAACGGTTATCTCGAATCGTCAAGAACCAGAGGTGGATTGATATTATCAGCCGGACTTTTCTCCGCTTATCGGTCGAAATAGTTCAGCGCTTTTTGGGCTTCGGGGTTCAGCCCTACCAGTTTGCATTTGCCGACTTTTTCCTGTCCTTCGGCCGCATCAACCGGCTTCATTTCGCAGCGGGCCATAACGATGCCCATACGGGGCACGATTTCGATATAGTAGCTCTTGCCGGCTTCCACGGCCACCGTTATCTTGTCCTTGTTTTCGGCATTCCCCGTAAACACGTATTCGCC
>JBGYWU010000165.1:0-4982 GCA_041842265.1 Candidatus Limimorpha sp.
CGTGTATAGCGCCTTGAGAAAACAGGTGAAGATTAAGGACAACAGAAATGAGATTTTCTAAATAAACGGTTTGCCTCCCATTAGACAATTGGTTCGTCGGATGTGATTCGGCGAACCTTTTTTTTGCCGTGAAATACTAATAGTGTGATAGGCGCGTTATGAAAATAAACGATTATTCAACTTTAAAAATTCCTACTTCAATGAAACAACTGAAATACTTATTGCTTGCGGTGGTCGTGGTATTGTCCATCGTTGGTTGCCGTAAAGACGTAGAAGTGTCGTTTGATAAGACCGCACAAGAGATGGAGGCGCAAGGCGGCTCTGTTGAGATTGCGTTGAAATCAAATGGCGAATGGTCCATCAGCACCGTCGCGGACTGGTTTACCGTTTCGCCCATGTCGGGCAATGGTGATGCTACGCTGACGATTTCCGCCGAAGCGAACATCACGGGAGAAGTGCGTTCTGCCCAGATCACGGCGTCAACCAAAGACAATACGGCTACTTTGACTGTGAGCCAGAACGCACAGGAGTACTATCTCACGGTTACGCCCCGCGAAATCCAATGTGGCAGTGACGGCGGCGAGTTCACCGTAACGGTTTCCTCAAATGTGGAATGGAGAATTTCTATGCCTCAATGGATTACAAGTTCAGTAACAGAAGGCTCCAATGACACAACTGTTACCTTGTCTGTTGCTCCGATTGCTGGCGAATTGGCTGAACCGCGTTCGGGAGATGTTGTTTTTGGCAATCTTTTTTCAACTGGCGAGGCTCTTGTAGTTTCGGACCAGATTCATGTCATTCAAACCGTTGACCCTGTCTTGGGCATCGAACTTACTCCAAAAAATCTTGAATTTGTATGTACGGGCGAAGCGAAAACCGTAGTTGTGTCTACCCAAGACATTTGGACGGCTTCTGTAGAAGGCTCTTGGGTAAACTTGAGCCAAATTGAAGGCCAAGGAGAAACCGAAATCATCGTTACAGTGGACGAAAACCCCTTCTATGTGGAGCGCCGGACTTCAGTACTGTTTTCTACGGCAGGCGGAGTCGAAGCTATGCTTTCTATCCGCCAGGAGGCCTCTATTGACCCCCATTTCCTTGAGGCTTCGCCCCTTGAGATTGAGTTTGGAAAAGAGGGCGGGGAAAGAGCGATTACCATTGCTTGCGATACCGATTGGGAGTTCCATCTGGAAAGCAACTGGCTCTCTCTCTCACAACTGTCAGGAACGGGCGATGCTACCGTTGTGTTGACTGCTGAGCAGAATTTGGTGGCAGAGCCGCGTGCTGCGGAGTTTTACATCAAATCGGGACTGCTGTTCCGTACTTTTACCGTCAGCCAAGCTGCTGGCGACGAACCGATTGTGGGCAGTTTTGAGCCCGACACTTTGCTTGTGACCTACGTCGGCGGTATTCAACATGTGCAACTGAGTTCCAATTGCTCTTGGCAACTGCAAGCCAGCGAATGGATACGGTTGGATGCGACGGTCAATTCGGGTCAAGGCGATGCCTCGTTAGATATCATCATTGACAGCAATTCGGATCCCGAAGAAAGGGTGGGTTACCTGAAAGCCGTTCATAATGGGCAGGTGCTGTGCACGTTGGTCGTTGTACAAGAGGGCAAGCCTAACATCTTGGAGACTGATATTGCGGAACTTGATGTCCCTTTTGAGGGTGGAGAATATGTCATACAGGTTACTTCCAACCAAGCATGGGGGGTGGTTGCCGATGTCGATTGGCTGCATTGCCATCCTGAAAGCGGCTTTGCCAGCGGAAGTTTCACCATTACGGTCGATGCTTCGTCTGCGCTTCGTCCCCGAACGGGTTATGTCAAGTTAAGAGGGGAGTTGGGCGCCCAAGTGATGATCAGAGTAAACCAACACTAACAAAAAAGGAGAGTTCAACTCTCCTTTTTCATTTTGGGTGATAGGGCTTAGAATCCCATGCTGAACCAATACCAGAATTTGTTCTCCATTTCTTTCCAAGCCTGCCGTGTTGAGGCTGCGAAATCGGAGGTGTATTGATTCAGGATTTCGGCGGCATCCTCGGCATTGCCCTCGGCAAGTTTGGCCTTGATTCTGTCTTCAATGTCAGGTATCTCATCGAAAGCCTTTTGCTCGAAACGGTTAGCTGCGCCGAGAATCGTCTTCTTGGTGCGGCCCCATTGCACAGTGGCTAATTTGTTGGTCCTGCGGTAGTGCCAAATCCAAGCCTCGTCGCGATAGCGCAACTGGCCACACTTGTCGAAGCCTTCAGGCAGGGAAGTGGAACCTGAGAAGATAGGTATGCGCGGACTTTGGCCTGGGTTGTCGCAGGACATCCAGCAAATGGCCCCGATTTCGTCAGGCATCCAGTTGCGGCATTGGATGATGTGGTGGTAGCTGCTCCATGCCACGGCTACGGTGCGTTGGAAATTGACGGTGCCTGGAGCCAAGTAGTTGATGGTGTTCATCATGGCACTGTTCATCCAGGGGTTGGCCACGGAGCTGACGATGGTGTCATTGATAAAGGTGCCATCGTCTTGGCGTTTTTTGGCCACCATCTTCACGTTACGGGTCATGTCCATGTCAGTCCCTTCATAGGTGCTGCGGAAAAGTTCCATTACTTTGCGAACGTCCACGTTCTCATCGGGTTTCACCGAGAAAGGCAGTTCTGGCATGTCGCGGTTGAGGTTGAGCGAAGGCGCCAGTTGGCTGAGGATGAAGAACTCACGGTCGCTGTAGTTCTTGCCGCCGCCATATTCGGCACGGAAAGCCTTCCAGAAGACGAAGTCGCCTTTGCCATCCCAGAGGCCATATTTCTTCGCTACAGCCTCGCAGTTGTCGGAGCAGAAGAAGTCCTTGCTGTGGCGTTGGAGCTTGCCGATGCGGGCAATATTGGCGCTAACGCCTACCTCGTCGTCGGGGATGCGTTGGGCTGCCCACACGCCACCGATTTTGTCCGGGCCTTCGCCGAGGATTTCCATCTGCCACACTTCGTTCTTGTCTGCAATGGTGATGCACTCGCCACCATCGCCATAGCCGTATTCTTTCACTAATTTGCCGATGAGCTGGATGGCATCGCGGGCGTTGTCACATCGCATAAGGGCAAGACGTTGCAACTCTTCGATCATGAACAAGCCTTTCTCGTTGATCAAAGTGTCGGGGCCGGAGAAAGTGGTCTCACCGATGGCGAGTTGTTTTTCATTGAGGCAGGGGTAAGCCGTGTTGAGGTAAGCGTAGGTGTGGGCTACCTGCGGTATTTCTCCTGCCAGTTCCAGTCCTCGGTTGTCGAATGGGTCTTCGGTGTGCATAGTACCCTTATAGACCTTGTGGGTCTGTGCGGGTTTTGTCTCGGGCCTTTTTTTCTTTTTGCTGTTGGGCGTTTGGCTCACATCGTAGTCGGCTGCTGGCTCCCACCGCATCCAAGTGCGGTAGCGTCCGTCGCAGGTGTGGGAGGTGATGACGGAGCCATCAATGGAGGCCTCCTTGCCCACCATGATACTGGTGCACTTGGCGCCTACGAGTCTTTCGTTTTCGTCTTGAGCTATGGCGTTCATGCCGATGAGCAAAAGCACGGAGAAAAGTAAGGTTTTGAATTTAAGCATGATAACAAAATTGTGTTAGACAATTGGTTCCCGTTTTTGAAATCCCAAAGATAGGAAAGAAATCGTTAGCTCCGGGGATTATGGAAAAATAGTCGATTAATCCCAGAACAATTCAGCTGCAATGCCGTCGGCAAAGAGCATCTGCTTGTCATCAAGAAAAAGGAACTCATTTGTTCGTGAGAGCCTGCCTTGGTCAATTAAGGGCTTGGCCTGCTGCTCACAGTAGGCTGAGAAATGTTCGCCCATTTCATGTTTAATGTATTTCAGGTCGATGCCCCAGTGCGTGCGCAGGTGAAGCATGACGTATTCGTCGTATTGCTGTTCGGGGTTTAGTTGTTCCTGTTCAATTGCATGTCCTTCGATGCTTCGATTGCGCTTGGCCTCCTCAGGCTCAGCGGCTTGCTTTACATATTTTCCCAAATTGGACGCATTCCATTGTCGTGAAGTGCCGTTGTAGGAATGCGCCGAAGGCCCGAGACCGAGATATGGCGTTCCGAACCAGTAGCAGGCATTGTGTTTGGAGTGCATTCCCATGCGGCAGAAGTTGGAGATTTCGTAGTGCAGGAAATTGTTTTCTTTGGCACGTTGACAGAGGATGTCATAGTGGAGCAAGGTATCTTCGTCATGGACGGCGGCCACATCCCCCTGTTCGATTTGTTTGGTCAGGATGGTGCCGGGTTCTAGGGTGAGGGCGTAGGCCGAAAGGTGGGGCAGGTCCATTTCAAAAAAAAGGTCGAGATTGCGGTTCCATTGCTCGCTATCAGATGTGGGGAGACCGTAAATGAGGTCGATGCTGATGTTGCCGAAACCGGCTTGTTTCGCCCAAGCAACACTTTTTTGGGCATGGTGGGAGTCGTGGTGTCGGCTCAGGTATTTCAAGTCGTTGTCGAAGAAGCTCTGAATGCCGATGCTAAGGCGGTTGACACCAATGCGGCGCAGGGCTTGTAAATAGTCTAAGGACAAGGTGTCGGGGTTGGCTTCAAGGGTTATTTCTGTGTTGTCGCCGAACCCAAATGTATTATTAATGAGGTGCAGCAGACTGCCGATTTCCTCCACGCTGAGCAAGGAAGGAGTGCCTCCTCCAAAATAGACGGTGCTGATGTCGTCGCCATTAAGATAATTCTTCTGCTTGACGATTTCCTTTTTCAAAGCCTCCAAAAAACGTTCTTTTTGTTTCATGGATGGGACGGAGTAGAAACCGCAATAGGCGCATTTTGAATTGCAGAAAGGAATATGGATGTAGACACCTGCCATGGCGCAAAAGTAGGAAAAGTCCCGCATCGCGGGACTTTTCCATGATTCAATCGTAGAGGTTGGGATTAGTCTTTCTTGCAGTCTTTCTTGCAGCAGCCGCCGAGGCACTTGTAGGCCAAACCAGCGAGGCAAGCACCCACGAGCGGAG
>JBGYWU010000166.1:0-2992 GCA_041842265.1 Candidatus Limimorpha sp.
AGCCATAAAGTCTTCTTTTGTGGCGTTCTTCACCGCTTTTTCGGGACGCATCATCGGGAACAACAGCACCTCCTGGATGGTGGTTTGTCCCGTTAGGAGCATCACAAGGCGGTCGATGCCGATGCCCATGCCTGAAGTCGGAGGCATGCCATATTCCAATGCGCGAAGAAAGTCATGGTCGATGAACATGGCCTCGTCATCGCCACGTTCGCTGAGTTTCATCTGTTCCTCAAAACGGGAGCGTTGGTCGATGGGGTCGTTCAGTTCGGTGTAGGCGTTGGCTAATTCCTTGCCGTTCACCATCAGTTCGAAGCGTTCGGTCAACTCGGGGTTGTTGCGATGACGCTTGCAGAGTGGGGACATCTCAACGGGATAGTCAGTAATGAAGGTCGGCTGGATATAGGTGCCTTCACATTTCTCGCCAAAGATTTCATCGATCAGTTTGCCTTTGCCCATAGAGTCATCCACGTTGATGTCGAGTTGCTTGCATACGTCACGCAACTGAGCCTCATCCATTCCGTTGATGTCGATGCCGGTCTTTTCCCTGATGGAATCGATCATGGTGATGCGCTTAAAGGGACGCTTGAAGCAGATGTTGTGGTCGCCCACTTTGACAGTGTCTGTACCCAAAACTTCAGTGACGGTGTGCTCAATCATGGCCTCGGTGTAGTCCATCATCCAGAGGTAGTCTTTGTAGGCAACGTAGATTTCGAGTCCGGTGAACTCGGGATTATGGGTGCGGTCCATGCCTTCGTTGCGGAAGTTGCGCGAAAACTCATACACGCCTTCAAATCCGCCCACAATAAGGCGTTTCAGATAGAGTTCGTTGGCGATGCGAAGGTACATGGGCATGTCCAAAGCGTTGTGATGGGTAATGAAAGGACGCGCAGCGGCACCTCCGGGGATGGATTGCAGCACCGGGGTCTCCACTTCAAGATAGCCGCTCTTGTTGAAGAAACGGCGGATACTATCGATGATACGTGTCCGGGTAATGAAGATG
This sequence comes from Candidatus Limimorpha sp., assembly GCA_041842265.1. Lineage (GTDB taxonomy): Bacteria > Bacteroidota > Bacteroidia > Bacteroidales > F082 > Limimorpha. Next base: position 1,001 of record JBGYWU010000166.1, read on the forward strand.
TCCTTCACTTTGTCGTTCACCACCAAGTCAACATAACGCATACGGAAGCGCATTTCAGGGTCGTTGAATTCGTCGTACTTCACGCCATCTTTCTCCTTGACGATGGGCAAGGGCCTGAGCGACTTGCTCAAAACCTTTAAGTCCTTCACGTGCACCGAAATCTCCCCCATCTGTGTGCGAAAGGCAAAGCCTTTCACGCCGATGAAGTCGCCAATGTCGAGAAGGCGTTTGAATACGGTATTGTATAAGGTCTTGTCTTCCTCAGGGCAAATCTCGTCACGCTTGACATACAGTTGGATGCGGCCTTTGGAGTCCTGCAGTTCGCAAAACGAGGCTGCGCCCATGATCCGGCGGCTCATGATGCGACCCGCAAGGGTGACTTCCTGAAAAAGGTCAGGGTTGTTGTCGTCAAATTGGTTGAGAATGTCCGTGCTGAACGCGTTCACGGGGAACGCGGCCTGCGGATAAGGGTCGATGCCGAGTTTGTAGAGCTCAGACAACGAATTTCTTCTGATCTGTTCCTGTTCGCTTAGCATAATGCGATGAATTTGGGTTGCAAAATTACGAAAACCCATTGGATTAATACCATCATTTTATAAACTTCTTCAGCTTTTTCGCACTTCTATGTTGAAATTAAGAAAATGTTCGAAATAACAGCTACAGCCTATTAATGAAAAAATTGTACCTTTGCGGCCCAATATCAATCAAAATGAAAAAAGCGCTCATCACCATAGCGGTGGTTTTGTTGTTTGCTTCGTGCGGCGACAAACGGCCTTCCGGGAAACCCACCAGTAACGACGGGCCTAAGAAAACCGTCACCATTCCAAACTTCAATGCGGACTCGGCATACCAGTTTGTGGCCAAGCAGCTTCTGTTTGGGCCGCGCGTGCCTGAGACTGAGGCCCATGCCGCCTGTGCCGAATGGCTCACAGACAAACTCGACGAATATGCCGATACGGTCATTGTGCAGCGCTTTCGTACGAAGCTGTTCAACGGGCGTGGCATCAACGGGCAGAACATCGTAGCGGTGTTCCATCCTGAAGCCAGAAAGCGCATCCTACTCTGCGCCCACTGGGACACGCGACCCTATGCCGACCACGACCCTGACGAAGCCAACATCCGCACGCCCATCGACGGTGCCAACGATGGGGCCAGTGGGGTGGGGGTGCTGTTGGAATGCGCCCGGCTCTTCAAGGCACAACCCCTGCCCGAGAAACTCGGTGTCGATATCGTGCTCTTCGACCTTGAGGACTATGGCCCGCATATTGAAGATGCCGATATGTATTACGATGACAACATCAACCATTGGGCTTTGGGCTCACAATATTGGGCCAAATCCCCGCATGTGTATGACTACAAGGCATACTACGGCATCCTCCTGGACATGGTGGGCGGCAACGAGCCCAACTTCCCCAAGGAATATTACTCTCAAGGCTACGCCGCTTGGGTGAGCAATAAGGTGTGGAGCAAGGCCGGCGACTTGGGCTACCGCTCTTACTTCAGCAACGAACTGGGTGCACCCATCAGCGACGACCATCTGCCGATAAACGAAATCGCAGGTATCCCTACCATCAACATCATCGACCTGCGGCCCAACAGCAGCAACGGATGTTTCCACGAAGTATGGCACACCCTCAACGACAACATTGAACATATCGACAAGGCGACCTTGGGTATGATTGGCAGAGTGCTTGTCAATGTAGTCTATGAGGAATGAAAAAGAAAAGCGTTGCCTTTGTGATGTATTTTATATCTTTGCCTTGAAAAACAAAACAGTTCACCTAATCAATCACTTTAATCAATAATGAAGAAATTATTGCTTGTCTTGATTGCAGTCATGGGCATGGCCTTTGCTGCCAATGCACAAAACATGGGGGGCCGCTTCGGTGGTGGTACAGGTTATGGTGCAGAGTTCTCCTACCAGCATTACATGGGAGGCCCCAATCGCCTTGAATTAGACCTTGGTTTTAGCCGTCACAACGACAATTACAT
>JBGYWU010000167.1:0-8882 GCA_041842265.1 Candidatus Limimorpha sp.
ACAAATCAATTTAGTGGCTCTGTTGCTCATGATGGCCTGCTCTGCGATGGGACAGGAAAGGCATGCCTATCGTTTTTCGTTGGAGGACTGTCTGCGCTATGCGGTGGCCAACAGCTACGATCGCAAGTCGATGGAACTGACGGGACAATCTTTGGAGACGACCTATGAGCAGTCGAAACAGCAGCGACTGCCTACCCTGAGTGCCTCGATGGGCCAAAACCTCTCGAACAACGAAAACAGCTGGTCCACTTCCGGTAGTGTGGGGGTGGGCTCGTCGGTGACGATTTATCAAGGAGGCAACATCAACAATACTATTGAGCAAAACCGCCTCAATATGGAGCGCAACGAGGCGCAGCTTCAGCATTACGACGACCAACTTGCGACACGGATTTTGCAAAGTTTTCTTACCATCCTTGGTAATCAGGAGTTGTTGAAATACCAACAGGAAGTGCTCAATACCAGCCGCGAGCAGATGAAACAAGGCCTCATGCGTCATAGGGTGGGTGCCATCCTTGAAAGCGATTTGCTGCTGCTTGAGGCGCAGTACTATAGCGATTCAAATAATGTGGTTGACACGCGTATCAGTATCGAGAACAATTTGATGGATTTAAAGGTAAGTCTTTCGATGAATCCCAGCGACGAATTGGAAATTGTCTCTCCCAATACCGATAACCTTGATAGCTTGAAACAGACATTGCCGACAGAAGAAGAAGCCGTCAGTCTTGCCATGGAATACATGCCCGACCTGCGCATGGGCGACTACGATATCCGTCTGGCCGAAAAGAGTGTCGAAATGGCGCGAGGCAACTACCTGCCGTCCATCTCGGCCAATGCCAATGTAAGCATGGGTGTCCTCTCTTTCACTAATGAAGGTGATTCAAGATGGTATGGTAAACCGAGCGAGTCTTTGGGCATCTCAATGAGTGTCCCAATCTACAACCGAGGCTCCACCAAAGCCAATGTGAAGAAAAGTCGTATTGCCTTGGAACAGGCCCAGTTGGACTATGAGCAGTCGGCCCTGACGGTGCGCCAAAACGTGGTTCAGGCCTACCGTAATGTGGTGTCGGCCTACAATGCCTACAAGGTTTCGCAATTGAAGGAGGACGCATACGGCAAAAGTTTCAATGCCTATAATATTCAATATCAGCACGGTGTGATTACTACGGTGGAGTTGTTGCAACAGCAGAACAATTATCTGAATGCACTCAATTCATATATACAGAACAAGTATTCCCTCTTGATGAAACGCAAAATCTTGGATGTTTATATGGGCAAACAAATTCTGTTATAGGGAAGTGCTGTCGACAAGCTTGAGGAGCGAAAAAGCCAAAGGCCATTGAGCCTGTCGAAAGCCACCAGTCAGGTCTTGAAATAAGGGAATTTTGAAATATGAAAAAGAAAAGGAATATATGGCTGATTGCCCTGGGCATCGCGGTTGTGGCCATCGCCGCGATAGTGATTGTCAGGGCAACGAAAACAGCGAACAAGGAATTGGTCATCCGTACCCATGTGGTCACGGAATACACCGTTGAAAACACGGTTACTGCAACAGGAACCATAGAGCCTGTGGAAACCGTCGAAGTGGGTACACAAGTGTCAGGTAAGGTGGAAAAGATTTATGTCGATTTCAACGATGTGGTGAAAAAAGGGGATTTGCTGGCCGAATTGGACAAGCAGACCCTCAACCAAAGCCTTAGCAGGGCCAAGGCGGGTCTCACTTCGGCTGAGAGCCAGCTCAATTATGCGCAACTTACCTACGAGCGCACCAAACAGCTCTACGAATCGAATGCCGCCACCTTGGCTGCCTATCAAGAGGCACAGAACACTTACACCCAGGCCCAGATGAGCAAGAGAAATGCCCAAGCCTCATACGATCAGGCAAGGGTTGACTTGGCCTATGCCGAGATTTATTCGCCTATTGATGGTATCGTCCTCGACCGTGCCGTGGAGGTGGGTCAGACGGTGGCCGCATCGTTCAGCACGCCGACCTTGTTCACACTTGCCAACGACTTGACCAAAATGCAGGTGGAGGCAGACGTGGATGAAGCCGACATCGGGCAAGTAAAAGAAGGACAGCGTGTTACTTTCACTGTGGACGCCTATACGGAAGACAACTTCAACGGCACCGTGAGCCAGATTCGGATGAAACCCACTACAACGAGCAATGTGGTAACCTATACCGTCATCATAGATGCGCCCAACCCTGACCAAAAGCTCTTCCCTGGCATGACCGCCAGCGTGACCATCGTTGTCGAGGAGCAGACAGGATTGGCCGTCCCCGCCGAGGCCTTCACCTTCACGCCCGACGAGACAGTGCTGAATGCCCATAGAAAAAACAAGGGCAAACCCGATGAGAGCCAGCTCCCGCAAGGCAAAACGCCTCAGGGCGAGCACCCGCAGATGATGGAAGACCAAATGCCATCGGGAAATCACAACGTGGTGTGGGTGAAGAGGGGCGACAACATGATGCCCCGCCCCGTGAAGGTGGGCGTGAGCGACGGTGCCTATCGAATTATTGAGCAAGGTGTTCAGTCTGGCGACTCGGTAGTGCTTTCGGCCCAATATGTTGTCAAGGAAAAAGCCAGGAAGACAGGCGAGAACCCCTTCATGCCAAGCCCCCCAGGCAGGAAAAAAAGCGATGGCGACAACAAAAGTAACAACAAAGGCAGTGGCCCAAGCGGCCCGCCGATGTAATCCTATAGGTTATGGTTGCGCTGAATTCCATCATCAAGGTTGAGAACCTCAAGCGGACTTTCATCGTGGGAAGCGAGCAAGTGCACGCCCTTAAGGGTGTGTCGTTCGAGATTTGCCAGGGCGAGTTCGTTAGTATCATGGGCTCGTCGGGTAGCGGCAAGTCCACCCTGCTGAACATACTTGGTTGCCTCGACCAGCCCACTTCGGGCGAGTATCTTATTGATGGTATCTCCGTCAGGGAACGCCCGAAGAACGAGTTGTCTGAGATACGCAATCGCAAGATTGGTTTTGTGTTCCAGTCCTACAACCTCCTGCCGCGTACTTCGGCCTTGGAGAATGTGGAATTGCCCTTGGTGTACAATCCAGATGTTTCACACCGCGAGCGTCACGAGAAAGCGCAATATACCTTGGAACTGGTGGGTTTGAAGGACCGTATGGATCACATGCCCAACCAACTCTCGGGCGGCCAGCAGCAGCGTGTGGCCATTGCCCGCGCTTTGGTCAACGACCCCGTCATTGTGCTTGCCGACGAGGCCACAGGTAACCTCGACACACGCACCTCATACGAAATCATGAGCCTCTTTCAGTGCCTGCATGAGCAGGGGAAAACCATTGCCTTTGTGACACACGAGTCTGATATTGCGGTGTTTACAAACAGAACGATTTTCCTTCGCGATGGCCACATTCTCCGTGACGAGCCCGTGGCCACCAAGTCGGCAGCGGAAGCCTTGGCGAGCCTGCCGATAGAAAACGACTATTGAAATGGATATATTGAACCTCATAAGGATTTCGGCAAAAGCCCTGCTGCGCAACAAGACACGTTCGGCTCTTTCCATGCTCGGCATAGTGATTGGCATTGCTGCCGTCATTGCGGTGGTCAATTTGGGCGAGGGACTGAAACAAAGCACGGCCAACCAGCTGTCGGACATGGGCACCAACCTCATCATGGTAATGCGTGCCAACCAGAGGCGGGGCGGTGTGAGTATGGGTGTCTCCAATGTGCAGTCGCTTAAAGTGCGCGACTGTGAGCTGATTGCCAAGAATGCCAAGAATATTACTATGGTCAGCCCCGTTGTCAACAGTGGCGGGCAGTTGGTGAACGGCTCCAAGAACTGGTCGGGTACGGTCTATGGCGGATCGCCTGATTATCTCGAAATCAGGAAATATGAAATCGCGACAGGCGTGAATTTCACCGACGACGATGTGAAGAAATACGCCAAGGTCGGCTTGATAGGCCAGACCATCGTCGAAGAGCTTTTCGATGACGGTGAGAACCCCATCGGCAAGACCATCCGCGTGGGCAACATGCCGTTCAAGGTCATAGGAACCTTGAAGGAGAGGGGAGAGAACAGCATGGGTATGGACCAGGACGACCTTGTGGTGATGCCTTACAGTACAGTGCAGAAGCGTATGTTGGGTGTCGACTACATTCAGCAGATTGTGTGTTCTGCCGCTTCAGAAAATGTTGCTGTGGCCGCCGTTGAAGAGATTGAAAGCATTCTTCGTGTCTCGCACAAGATTCCAGAGGGCGGTTCCAACGACTTCGAAGTGCGCACCCAGCAGGAAATGTTGGAAATGATGTCGTCCATGACGGGTATGATCACCACCGTACTGGTTGCTATCGCGTTGATTTCCTTATTGGTTGGCTGTATCGGCATTATGAACATCATGTATGTTACCGTGACGGAGCGCACCAAAGAAATCGGCTTGCGCATGTCCATCGGCGCCAAAAACGCCGCCATTTTGATGCAATTCCTTACCGAAAGCATCATCTTGAGCCTCGTTGGAGGCGTGTTGGGTCTTATTTTGGGCTTGGTATTGTCGTATGCGGTCGCGTTGGTGATGTCGTTGCCTTTTGTGGTCAATCCACTGTGGATGGTCATCTCCTTCGTTTCGTGTGCCGTGTTGGGACTCATCGCCGGTTTCTTCCCCGCCTTGAAGGCTTCGCGTACCGATCCAATCAACGCTTTGAGATATGAATGATTGGATGGGCGGCAATGGAAGACAAAAGAATCATGAGGCTGACAATTATCTTTCGCTGAAGCGGATTGTCTGTTGTCTCTTGCCATCACGATTGCCTATTATTCCCCGTTCGCGTTAAGCCATTCTTTTCGGCATTCCATCTTTCCCAATCAAGAAGATAGGGAAATGCCGGTGGATACGAAGGAGAAACAGGCGGTTGATCCGATTATATCCGAATTTGGGACGGCCTAAAAACGAAGCCACAGCCTCTCTACCGGCGACCGCCCCCAATCGGGCTACAAGTTTAAAAAAAACAGAGGTTTGCCATCGTTCTGTTGCTCAATGTTCCGTTTTCATTTCTGATCCTATTGTCGGTGTTTATTTACAACAGGAAGATAATGGCCAAGACCTTCTTCAGGCTATAAGGAAACGAATTGATGGTGATTATTCTAGGTACGCTATTGATTTCGTGTACTTTAAGTTCGTTGTGCACAGTGCTGCAATTGTATCTTTTGCCCTATCGTCCAGTTCTGCACCGGTCGTTGATTGGAAATATCAGCCGTGGGATGTTGGCTGATTTATTGTTGGTGGATATCGCTATTGTGTTCAGTTAATTGCAGCGTTCACTCTATCATGAAAAAAGGGTTGCTGTTGAGAACAAGACCCTTTGTCCCGATAATATTCGAACGCGCCGCGAAGCCTTGAAAGACCAAATGGAGCTGTGTTTCTTCATTAATTCTTTGAACACACTGAGCTCGCTGATTGAGGATAATTCCGACGAGGCCGAAACCATTATCCAAAAGCTTTCAAGTGCCGCTTAATGCCTCAAAAACAAGGAAGTGGCAACATGGGCCGAAGCGTTGGACTGTATTCACCCCTACTGTGCGATGATGAAAAGACACCTTTGCGGCAGTTTGGGGAACGGGTCTCCGTTAAGCCGATCTTTCGGAACGATAGAGAATAAAGTGGAACAGAATCATTGAAATTTTTACGATGGTAAGAATTTTAGTGTAACTTTGCCCATTTAACAAGACGGACAAACACGATGAAAGCACTAATTATTGAAGATGAAGTGATGGCTGTGAAGACACTGAAGATGCTCCTTGCGGAAGTCAGCCCGGGTATTGAAATCGTTGGCATACTTGAGTCAGTTGAAGACAGCGTTGATTGGATATCGAGCCATTCCATGCCTGACCTGATGTTTATGGACATCCATTTGGCTGACGGTTCCTCGTTTGACATTTTTGAGCGTGTTACTATCACCTGCCCGGTCATCTTTACCACGGCTTACGATAAGTATGCACTCAAAGCCTTTGAAGCGAACGGTATTGACTATCTGTTGAAACCCATTGCCAAGAAATCGTTGGAACGCGCTATGAACAAATACCTTTCCTTGGTTGAGAAACGTGGTGAAAACAGCAAGTTAGAAGCCCTTATTGGCCAGTTGAGTGAGAAGAAGAAATACAGGAGCTATTTTCTGTTTCCGGAGCGTGACAAGTTTATCCCGCTGTCGGTCAGCAGCATTGTATACATCTACATCGATTCCAAGACCTTGAAGATAATGACCAAAGATGGCAAGATGTTCTACCTGAACCACACCTTGGACGATGTGATGAGTGAACTCGACCCTCATGAGTTTTTCCGCGCCAACCGTCAGTTTGTTGTAGCGCGTCAGTCCATCAAAGATGTGTCGGTTTGGTTTGGCAACAAGTTGGCCATCAACCTTTTTTTAGAGACTCCAGAAAAGATTATCGTCAGCAAGGCTCGTGTGGCAGAGTTTAAAACTTGGTTTACGAGGCAATAAATTGATTTACTGTTGTTTGGGCCAGACAGGGAATTTTTTTGAAGAAAAAGCATTGCGGGAATAAAAAAAGGTTGTACTTTTGCACCCGCAAAATGATGCTTCCGTAGCTCAGTTGGTAGAGCACCTGACTCTTAATCAGGGTGTCCAGGGTTCGACTCCCTGCGGGAGTACCACAATTCCAAATCCCTAACTCTGAAAATCAACGAGTTAGGGATTTTTCATTTCCTCAATATCAAAATTCATCTATGGCCTGCAACAATTCCGCGTGGTTGGTTTGGGCGAAATCGTTAGGTTGTGAAGACGGTGCATGCACCGTCTCTACAGCACCATGTCATGGTGGAAACGCGCCGTGTCTCTATGGCATACCAAAACGAATGCGATGAAAAACAACCGTTTCATGGGTGAAAAACTATGAGAAAACCATCAAACCTCGACGAAGCCCGCCAATCGCTCATGCTCCTTAACAAAAAGGTCCTGGACATCTCCGCCACCTTGTCCACGTTGGCGCTGCGCACCCACAGCCGCAGCTCGCGGTAGAAGTCACCCAGCTCTGTGCTCCTGTCCCTCGGCTTCACCCGCCCCACAGGAAGGGCCTTAGGCCTAGGCACGTTGCCCACTGGCAGGCTGTAGCGCCTGTTTTGCGGATAGTGGGCAATACTTCTCCGGCCACCCAGTTGGTAAACCTGTCGGCAGCTTCCGAACTTTGGCAACGGAAAGCCAATTTGTACATGCCGCTCTCGGAAAATGTGTTAATTCCTGCATTTCGCCAGGGGTGAGGAATTTTATCATCCCTTTCCATTCGTCCGGAATTTGGTCTAGCGTATGACCACTCCACGTGATGTTTAATGCCTTGCACACATCTTTGGCTACAAACCATAATGTGCCGTTGATTGTTTCCATGCGGATTGGTGTGTCCGATGGGCAAAATCTCTGCTATCCTGTCTTCTCCGTATCCCAATTCGAAGTGAAGACGGATGGCTTCGTCAAAGTACATCTCTTTTTTTCAATGTTCGATAGTCTGACATCTCTTTTTGCTTAAAGAGAGTCAACATTTTCTAGCGAAAGACAATGCTCCATCGAGGGCTTGTATATGTCCGTCAGGCTGATTTGAGCCCCGCCACAATAGCAGCATGATATTCCCGTTATTGGTTAGCAATATTCACGATAATAGAATTGAAACATGAAGAAGATTTTGTTTATAGTGGGATCTTTCCGTAAAGAATCCTTCAACAAGAAACTTGCAGAAACGGCTGAGAGATTGATGGGCGACCGCGCAGTAGTGGAGTACCTTGATTTTTCGGATGTTCCGATGATGAATCAAGACCTTGAGCTGCAAGAACCCGAGGCTGTCGCTGCGGTACGCGATAAGGTGGCAAAGGCCGATGCGCTTTGGATATTCTCACCGGAATACAATAGCAGTTATCCGGGCCATCTGAAGAACCTTATCGATTGGCTTTCACGCCCTTCCGTCCCAGGCGACAGGAAAACCCCACTTGCCATTACCGGCAAGAAGATTGCTTTGAGCGGAGCGGGAGGAGGAGCTGCGACGGCGAATTGCCGTGCCAAATTGATGGAGCTGCTTGGACTTCCTCTCATCGCGGCTGATGTGATGGCCGAGCCTCAAACCGGTATTCAACTGGGCCGAAAGGCTTGGACCGAGGGAGTGATGGAACTTGTCGAGAACCAAATGGATGCCTTGAAGAGCCAAGTGGATGCCTTCCTTGAATATATTGAGGGATAACACTCCCATTTATTATTCGTTTCCTTGAAACCTCGTTTTTTTGCCGCGGTGCAGGCCGGGTCGGAAAACGGCTTATTCGGTCATAGGGCTTGACGAAGAGAAGCCACAAGGCGTGTCAAAGCAACACGAAACCTTCTGTTGCAAAGGTTTCCAATTCATTCTGCTCGTTGACGAAGATGTAGTAGGCTTCCACGTCCTCCATGCTTTCAAAGAGCTGCAAAGACTGTTCCATGCCCATGATCATACCTATAGAGGCCAAGGCATCCGCCCAGACAGAGTTTTCGGCCATTACTGTTACGCTGAGCACTTGATGGTCAACGGGATATCCTGTCTTTGGATTGATGCAATGGGAATAGCGTTTGCCGTTGCGTTCTACGTATTTTCGGGAACTGCCTGAGGTGACAAGGCCTTTGTCGTGCAAAGCGACACGGGCTTGAACAATTCGTTCAGAGTCACGGTTTTCGGCGGGTTTTTCGATGCCAACAATCCAAGGCTGCCCATCGGGTTTGTTGCCCCGAGCCATTATCTCGCCCCCTGTGTCAACCAGGTAGTTCTTAATGCCTTTGCCATCCAAGAATGAAGCAATCAAGTCGGAGGTATAGCCCTGTGCAATCGCGTTGAAATCCAACATTATTTTTGGGTTTTCCTTGATTACCTTATTGTCTTCGATGCGGATCTTGT
>JBGYWU010000168.1:0-37153 GCA_041842265.1 Candidatus Limimorpha sp.
GGCCATATAGCTGTAAGGATACCGCTCCACGACCTGCAAAAACAGTTGCTCAGCGGTTTAAAATTCCTTCCTTTTCTCCATGATTTTACCTTTTCGGAACAGGGCATGAGGCTTGCTGACCTCGTTTCCTGTAGAGATAATGTCGTCAAGCAAGGCGACGGCTTCGTCTTCGCGTTGTTGGTAGATTCGATAATCCGCGCGGGCCAAACGGTTGAGTTCTAATCCTGTACTGTCAATATCAAGGTTGTCTTTGATGACGAGAGAAAGTGTCATGGCATCGTTGGCGATGAGCTTGGAGGTGGCCGCTTTCAGCACTTTCAGCTGACTTTCTGCCCATCCGTACTCGCCAATGAAATAACGGAGTTGGGCATTTTTGAACCGGGCCTCGTGGCCAAGCGGAGCTTCTTTCAGGCTTTTGTCGACTTGGCTATACAGCAGCGTGGCTTCCCACACTTCATCTTTGAATAGATAGATGTCGGCTAGTTTCAATTTCAATTCGGCAATGTCCTGCCCGCCTCCGACGGCCTCGATGGTCTGATTAAGCAATGCAATGGCTTCTTCCGATTGGTCGAGATGATAGGTCATAATGTCGGCTTGTATCGAGGCTAACTTTGCCAAATCGTTGGTGCCGATTTCGGCATAAGCCCTGTCAATGCGTTTCGACAGTTTCTCGTATGCCTTTTTGTCAGTGCTGTTGTCATCTTTCAGCTTCATGTAGTCGGACTTGACGGCACCTGCGAGGGCTTGTCCGTAATAGGGGCTGCCCATGCCCTTGCCCAGGATGTAGGCATAGCCTTCACTGGCAACATCATATTGCTTGTTGTTCAGGCAAATGCCTGCCAGGTTGTTGATTTGTGCGTCCTGGTCGTGGGTCTTTCGGTCAATACTTTTGCTTTGTTCCAACGCGATGTTATAGTCCTCCTGTTGCAGGGCAAACCAAACAAGCAATTGGGCAAACTCCAGATTGTCAGGTTTCTCTTGAGTCTGTCTCAGCAGGGCGATGCGCAGCTCGTCGGAGATGCTGTTGTTCACATCATAGTACATCATCGTTTGCAGGCGGTTGCGGATGTTGTTGTACTGTCCGGGGTGGGCTTCCATCTCGAGGAAGTAGTATTTGAAGGCTTCCTGATAGTTGGCCGACGACTGATGGATATAGGCTTGGTCCAAATAAAAGGTTTCCTTGCCTTTGAGGACCGCGTTGCCTTTCTCCAACACGGCCAAGGCCAAATCGTTCAGTCCCCTCGATTGGAATCCAAAGCTGAGGTTCCGGAAGGTGGGAGCGTGGTCGGGCAAGCCTTTCAACAAGTCGTTGAATTGCTTTTTGGCCTTATCCGACTTGCCTTGCATGGAATAAACGTAGATAAGGTCAGTGGCTGCTTTATAATAATCCGGATTTTTCTTGGCAAACGATTTAAGCTCGCGTTCTGCCCTGTCGTATTCTTTCAGGTGCAACAAGCACTCCACAAATTGCTGGAAATGGGCAGTCTGCCCCGTCTTTACATAGTTTTTCTCATACAGGTCGCGTGCTTTTTCAAAGTCTTGGTCGCGATAGTATTGGGCGGCCAGCTGATCGTCGATTTGGACCTGCTCTTTCTGCCGAGCGTCTAGTCTTTTTCCCTTTGGGGGCGTGTTGATTTGCGCATTCACTTGAACGATGAAGGCGAAACTGATGAGCAGAGAGAAAAACCGTTGCTTTGTCATGTCCTTGTATGATTCACTTCTTATTAATAAGTTCCAAATCATTTCGGCACTTGCCCAAACGGTCTTTGAAATACTGTACCTGATTGCTCAGTTGTTCAACTTGTTGGGTTTCGTCCTCGATATAGGCAACGACCAACGAATCGACGAGATATTGTGTCGCGACATCAGCCCTGAGCAGGTCGAGGCGCACCAAAGTGGAGTCCATTTCGGCCTCCATGAAAGGGCGTGTCTCCTTGAACTGCCGGATGTAGGCTTCCACAAGTTGCAGTTTTGGGAAAATGGTGTCCAATTCCTCCTCGGGTAGAAATTGCAGCGACGAGTCGCATGAAAGGAAGTCCTTCTCAAGCCGAGTGAAAGTATTGGCATTCAAGTCATTCAAATCCTGGACGGCATTATTCACTTGTTTTTTCAGCGTGTCGATTTTGTCGAGGTTGGTCTTGGGATGGCAGCAGGTGAACATCAGCAACACCGCGAAACATCCGAGGGGGCGAAGCGCATTATTCATCATGGTCGGTAATCATGGTTGGGGTCGGCAAAGATACGCATTTTGGCGGAAACATACATAGAAATCCCGACCGTCGAAAGACAATCGGGATCAAACGGTATGATACGAACAAAATTATTCAGTAACTTGACCTTCGACAGGAATGATGGAGACGAAGGACTTGCCTTCTTTCTTCTTCTGGAATTCAACGACACCGTCACACAATGCATACAGAGTGTGATCCTTGCCCATACCGACATTCTTGCCAGGATTATGCTTCGTGCCGCGCTGACGGACGATGATGTTGCCGGCAATGGCGGCTTGTCCACCGAAGAGTTTCACTCCGAGCCGCTTACTAGCGGACTCACGACCGTTCTCAGAACTACCAACGCCTTTTTTGTGTGCCATAGCTTTTTATGTATTACGGGTTATTATTCAGTGATGTTTTCAATCTGGATTTTGCTCAGATACTGACGGTGACCGTTGGAGGTCTGGTATCCTTTTCTTCTCTTCTTCTTGAAAACGATAATCTTGTTGCCTTTGAGGTGCTGCATCACCGTGGCTTCGACGCTGGCGCCGGCTACCGTCGGGGCTCCTACTTTGGTCGAACCGTCGTTCCCAATCAATAACACTCTGTCGAAAGAAACCCTGTTTCCCTCTTCTTCATGCAGCCTGTTGACGAAAATCTGCTGTCCTTTCGTCACTCTGAACTGCTGTCCTGCGATTTCTACTATTGCGTACATTTCTAAATATCTTTAAATTAGATACTGACTCAGTTTTTTCGGACTGCAAAAATACACATTTTTTCAATCGGTCAAGATTTTCTTTTCGTTTTTTCGCAACATTTTTCTTCCTAATTTCGCCATCGGCAATTTATATTATTAAAATACAGATGCTTAACTCTATTAATCTTTGAACAATATGATTCATTTGTCCATCATTTTCACCCTCAATGGGACGGGAAATGAATGGGATTGCATCCAAAACGACTCCTCTCAGCCGCAAAAATGCCATCCGTTTCATAAAAATATGTACTTTTGCCGCCAATTCCATTTCACTGAAGGGCCATGTCTCAGGTGAAAATACCTTATTAAATTAATTGATGAACGAAAACGAGCTCAGGGTTCTTATCGACAGAGTGAAAGGTGGAGACAGAGAATCTTTCAACCTGATTTTCCGTCGTTTCTATACGCCTTTGACCCGTTTTTGTGTCCGTTTTGTTGGCGATGGCGACCAAGCGGCAGAAATCGTACAAGAGCTTTTCGTGAAATTGTGGACCAACCGTGAAAAGTTGGTTTTCACCTCTTCGTTCGAGTCCTACATGCTTCGCTCGGTACGCAATTCGGCCATCACCTTCATTAACAAGGAACGCGCCCATGCTGGCGCCAATGAGCGCCTCTACACCGACGATTCGGATGCCAACGACCCTTCGGAAACTTTACAGTCCAACAACTTGGAAGTGTCGTATCAGAAAGTCTTGGCCGCCATGCCCGAAAAACCTCGCGAGGTGTTTTTGGCCAGCACTTTCGACGGACTGAAATACACCGAAATAGCAGAAAAATTTGGATTGTCGCAAAAAACCGTCGAAGCTCACATGAGTGCCGCCATCAAACAATTGAGGGAAGGGCTGAAAGAGTACCTCTAAAAAACCATTAATTGTTTTTTCTTGAAAATTTTCGTCTTTGACTAAGGGTAAAACCGAAGTTGTTAGTCATACAGTTGATTGGCGAGAAAAAAAACGGGAAAATGTACTCGGAAAACGACAAATATGAAGCATTAATCATGAGCTACTTGGACGGGCAATGCTCGGCTGAGGCAGCCCATGAGTTGTTGTCATGGGTGGCCGAGTCGGAAGAGAACCGTTTGTATTTCAAGTCACTAAAAGACCAGAACGAGGTGTGGAAGCTCACCGATTTCGCCATGCAAGAACTTAGCGAGGATGATGTTGAGACAGCTCTTGACACCATCAATGCAAAGATCGACGCGATGGAGGAAGCGGTGGTCAAAGTTGTAGAGATGCCATGGCTCCGCAGAAACTACAAATATGTTTCCGGAGTAGCCGCTTCCCTTGTCATCGCGCTGTTTGTAGGTTTCCTTGTGCACAAGCCTTTCAATTCAACTGTTACTTACGCCTACAATGGCCAGAACGAATCGACATACATTTTGCCTGACGGCACTTCTGTCAGCTTCAACGGAGAAAGCACCCTCAGCCATCCCAAGCATTTCGCAAAGTCGGGACGCTCTGTCGACTTTGAGGGCATCGCCTATTTTGATGTCGCCAAAGATGAAACTCATCCCTTCGTGCTCCATTGCAACAACATGGATGTCGAGGTAGTAGGCACCAGTTTCCTTCTCAATGCCGAAAAGAACGCCGAGCGTTACACCGTTGACCTCTACACTGGCAGCGTGAAAATGACCGCTTTCGACGTAAAGGGCAATGCCTTGTCGCAGGTGAAAGTTAATCCGGGTGAACGCGGTGTGTGGAACACCGTCAAAAGCGAACTGAAGATGATGACCTATTCCGAAGCGAAAGAAGACGAGTTGCTAACCGAACACGTGCTTGAATTCAACAACGAAAAGCTGTCGAAGATTGTCGAAGCCTTAGAATACATCTACAAGGTTGAGATCGACCTTGCCGAGTCCTGTGCTTCCAAGAAACTTACCGCACGTTTCTCAGCTGACGAATCCATTGATGATGTGCTCGAAACCATCGCTCTGGCATCGGAAGTGACTGTCACCAAAATTGGCAAAGCGTACCAAATCCGCTAAAAAATTTCTTTTTTCACACGTATTGCCTTTGGCGTGTCCAACAACACACCGTCACGCCCTGCATTATTCGGCCTTCTATGTGTTCCGATGAATTTATTGGCAGTTGGTTTTGAAATGGTCATGCCATAAAGCCATTTTTTCAATGAAATGAAAATAATCTCATTTTTTTGTCGTATCTTAGCGGCCTGATTTGAAATCATTGGAAATGGAATATCCGAATATCATCCTATCCCTTTGCAGACTGGACGGCAGGGAAAACGGACTGAGGTGGTTGCCGATGTGGTTTATGTTTGTCATGGCCATAGCACTTCCTCAACGCTCCTACTCCCAGTCGTTCAACCCCTTAATCTCATTCACGGTAGAGTCATGCACTTTGGACAAAGCCTTGGAGAAGCTTTTTGCCGACTACGAACTGAATGTTGCCTTTAGCAAGGCGGAACTGAGCAAGATACGCATTGAAAGCTACTCCTGTACCTATAAATCCGTAAAAGAAGTGCTGACCGACCTGTTGAAAGGCACCGATTACGGATTCAAGATCATCGGCAAGCAATATGTGATCCTGAAAAACCAACAACTTGCCAATGACCCCGAAGCCACACTGACACCTGCTCCAGACCTAGGTGCCGAAGACATCCATCTGAAGCGCGACACCCTTACCGACAAATCGGGCGACACCATCCGCATCATAGACTCCTTGCTTATTCTCCGAACCGTGATGCGCTATGACACGGTAGTGGAACTCGAGGTGAAGACTGACACGGTGTATAAAATGAAATACCAGGGTTGGCAGATTCCTTGGCCCAAGTTCCGCAACAACGGCTGGTTCGTCACGCCATCATTGACCTTGAGTTCGGCACAATTCGAGCACGAGGGCTCTTGGCCGGAACCTGTATTCGGCTCAGTCGGCGTAACCCCGAGCTTAGTGTATGGATTCGGCCTCGATGGGGGGTACAAACACAACCGCTTTAGCGTAGGCACGAACATCAGCTACCGTTCGGTGCGTTATCGCTTCCTGCTCGAGCAGACAGTGTATTCTGGAGACTATTATGTGAACGACACTTTGGACACCTATTATGTGGTATATCCTACGGGCGACACTGTCTACCAATACATCATGGATTCAACCTACATCCCGTTGACCACAACCCACTATGCCTATCGCGACCACAACCGCTTGGACTACTTGACAGTAGGGATTTTTGCCGCATTTGACTTCATCAAGAAAGATCATTTCAGAGCCTTTGTCAAGACTGGGGTCTCTGTTGATATTCTGGTGGATCAGGCCGGATCGCTCAATGCAAACGAGTCGCCATTCCACGCCCCTATCGCCACAGAACAGGTGGAGCCGAACCGACTCTCCTATTTCGGCGGTCTGGGAATTGCCTGGAAGGTGGCCAACCGCATAGAATTCGTGCCCGAAGTGCATTACCGTGTAACCAATGGACCGTTGTATCGCGCTGACTTCCCCTTCGACATGCAAATGCGAACGTGGAACTTCCGATTAGGTATGGCCTATTATTTCTAAACCATGAAAACGCTCAAGCACATACGGCAACTCTTATTCCTGCTCCTTCTGGCACAAGGCCTATGGGTTGAGGCGCAACATTATGTTCCCATCAATGGCGAGATTGACTCGTTGTTGGTGTTGCCGAAGCTTGGTGGCGATTCGGCATATTGGGTGAATGAGTCGCTGACTGTGCTAAGCAACGGCACCTTACGCATTGAGGGTGGCGTGAAGATGTATTTCGGACAATCGGCTTATCTCCGTGTTGACGGAGGCAACCTCTTGCTCGATGGGCAAAGCAACGACTCAATTTATCTGCTTTGCTATGAGTTTTCACACGACTGGGCGGGTATTCAACTGAAAAACATTAGCGAAGGGGACACGGTGAGAATTTCGCACGTCGAAGTCGTGGGTGCCCTGGCTGCCCTAAAAGCCTCTGAGAGCCAGCATGTCATTGTCAAACATTGCTCATTCAACAATTACTATGCGGGCAAGGGCATAGAGCTCATCGACTGCAACAACTTCCTGGTCGACAGTTGTTTCTTCTTCCAATGCGTGTCGGGTATCGAGCTGAAAGCCCGTACAGCCGACTGCGAAGACAACATCTTTTCACACAACATATTCGACCAAGGACAGATTAATATCGAGATTTCCAATGTGGGCTATGGCTTCAAGTGCAACCGCAACCGCATCACGGGCAATTGTTTCCAAGATGCAGCTACGGCCATCAGCTTTGAGACGGTGGGCGGCATCTCAGATAAGGATGCGACCAACTACATTGAAGGCAATATGATATCCTCTGACTTGCCGGAAGGCGGATCGGGCTATTCTTCATACGGCCTGAAAGCCGCCATGGACTCACTTGTCATCAGAAACAATGTATTTTGGAGCAACGATGAAGCTGTACGAATGTTGCGGGTGTGCCATTTGGTTTTTGAGCACAATACATTCTACAATAATGAATCGACAATTTCCAACTTGCTCACATCGGGTTCCATGGCTTTTGTCGGCAACATCATCAGTGAGGCACAAAGTAGAGTTGTGAACTTCCCCTCGGATAAGTCACGAATGAACGGGAACAATTTCCTGCACCACAAGAAGGACATGATCCTTTTTGCCAATATCTCAAGTGAAGACATCGACATGCGCGGCAACTATTGGGATACTGAAACGGTAGCCGAAATCGAATCCGTCATCTTTGACCGGCACGACTCCCCTGTTTTGGGAGAAATACACTATGAAAACTATCTGTCTGAGTGCGACACTACGGTGCCCATCTCCCCTCCGTTCATGGTAAAGAAACAGTTTGTGAACAACAAGTGGCTGATTTCATGGGACAAAAACCCAGAGCAGGATATCGACCATTATGTGCTGTTTTATGGCAACTTCAACCACTACAAATTTGCCAACCACATTGACAACATTTGCGAAAACTCTTACATACTAACTCCTCAACAGGCTGAAAATGTGGCTATCATGGCATGTGACCGTGCCTACAATCCCGATGTGTATGCCTCAGTAGGGCAAAGTGCCTACGCTTTTGCCACCCATTATCCCTACGCAGGTCACGATGGTACCCTTTGCGCCTCACAATCAGGTTATCACATTAGTGAGGCCAACATCCCGTACATCTATAACAGCTTTGTTTGGCACAGCTCTGGCTCGGGCATGTTTTCTGATTCGATAGCGTTGCGCACAGTTTACTATCCTTCTGATGAGGACTTCGATAACGGAGAGGTAACACTTACACTTCGAGTGACCTACAATGGCGTTACCAAAACTGATGCCTTGCATTTGGATCTTTACAAGGCCCTGAGCGTGTATGCCGGAGAGGACGGCTTCAGCAGCATGAGCCGTCCGCTGGTGCTTGACCAAGCCGAGGCTGCCAACTACGACTCGTTGCGGTGGCACTCTTTGGGTGACGGATATTTCGAAGACGCCTTGGCTTTGCAAACCGTTTATTATCCTGGTGAGCTTGACAAGGAGCAAGGGTTTGTTGAATTGATGATTGAAGCATGGTCGTTTTGCGGCATTGCCTCCGATGTGGTGCGTTTCGATTTGTTCAAGGACTATTCCCTTGAGGGAAGAACTTGGTCAGGTGGAGCTTTACGGCCTCATACCCAAGTAATTGCAGCTGCGTTGAGCGACGACAATCCCTTTGTTTCAGGGTTCTACCGAACGACCTCCGACAGAGACGGATTCTTCAAGTTTGAGACCTTGTTGCCCGACACCTATATCCTGTATGCCTTCCCCGACACATTGAATGCGGAGGCAGGTGGATGTTACTACTTGGGCGACTTGCAATGGACCGAGTCAAATACGATTCTCGTGGATGGCAATGTATTTGACGTAGACCTTGACTTGCCGTTGATTGTTCCAGGCTTCCATACAGGCGAAGGCCTCATTGCCGGCGTGTTCGATTATCCTGACAATCCTTTTAACGCACATGATTTTTATTGCCAATCATGGCTGTCTGAGAGTAGCGAAGTGTCCTACTGCACCGAGGGTCTTTCGAATGTCGGCATTTTGCTGCTCAATGCCGGAAAACAACGCATTTTAGGCTTCACCCTGACTGACCCAGACGGTCATTTCAACTTCAAGCATTTGCCCTTTGGCACCTATCAAGTGATGGCCGACGTGCCTCGTTATGGCCGCGGGATGTGCGAAGAAATCACGCTCTCAACCGAACAACCCTCAGTGAGTGGCATGCATCTCTTTATCAATCAAGAAGGTAGGGTAAGCATGGGCCATCCCAATCCAACGCAGCCACCTACAACGTTGCAGGTGTATCCCAACCCTGCCGAGGAGACGGTTGTATTAATTGGTTTGGACGTCAACACGTCTTACAGCGTTACGGTGCTGAATAGCTCAGGCATGATGGTGCTGCATGAAACACAAATGAGTTCCAACTTGTTGGGCGAACTACCGATTTCTGTGCCCACACTCCCGTCAGGCATATATTTCATCCGGGTGAAAGGAGTATCGGAAACGATGATGGCTAAATTCGTAAAACAATAAAGAAAGGAGGACGGGATGAAAAAATGGACAATGGTTTTGATGGTTTTCGCTTTCCTTTTGTCAGGACACGATACTTGGGCGCAGATTGTCGTCAGCGGCAACGTCTATGAACAAGATACCGTTACCCCCATTGGGGCCGCAACAGTTACATTCTCCGGGATCAGCGAATCGGGCGACACCCTTATATATCACTTTATTACAGACACAATAGGTCATTTTTCCGATAGCCTGCTGGCAGGCACTTATTGCGTTTGGGCATCTGCTGAAGGCTATGCAACGGAATATCTTGCCGACTCCATGCAAATAGCGGAAGGACAATTTCAGATGGCCATCAACATCTTACTGAATGAGTTGTTTCATCCCGTGCGTTATGTGGCCGCCAGACAGTATTTGAACGATTTGGCTCGCATTACATGGTCAATGCACGACCCATTGCTCATCGAAGACTTTGAGACGGGCGATTTCATCCGTTTCAATTGGAACAACAACCAGTCCGATTATCCTTGGGCTATCGATTCCATCCATGCCTACGAAGGCCGTTTCTGCATGAGGTCAACTTGCGAAGGCGTGGCGGACGGCATCTCCCAAATTGAGGTTTCTGTTTATGTTCCCTTGGAGGGCAAGATGAGCTTCTATAGCAAAATATCTTCGGAAGATCCTTGGGATGTGGGGCGTTTCTATCTCGATGGTGTCAAGAAAATGGAATGTGCGGGAGAGGAAGATTGGACCGAGCACCAGTTTGACATCACCGTGGGTGAGCATGTGTTTAGTTGGATTTATGTCAAAGATGCCTCCACAGAGCTGGGCGATGACTGTTTTTACGTAGACCGTATATGCTTCTATCAAGAGGACAGCACAACAACAACGCGTTCTTTCCAATACTACGACCTGTTCCGCAGCCGTTTTGAGGAAGAACCCGTGATGATGGCCTCCCATCTGACCGACACGGTGTTTATGGATATGAATTGGAACAGCCTACCTTGGGGACAATACCGCTGGGGTGTGAGTTGCCATTATGAAGGCAACCGCGGCCAGTCCGACACCATTTGGTCAGCATTTTTAGACAAGGACATGACCACAAATTTTGAAGTCCTTGCCACAACCAATGTAGATCTGCCACCCTCGGGCGCTACAGTGTTTCTGTCGTCTCATGATGAACAAGGCTTTGAATATCAAGCAACTTTAGATGCCAACGGACATTTGCTGCTGCCAGTCTATCGTGATGAATATGACGTCAGGGTTCATCTTGATGGCTTTTTGGATTATGTCTCGGATTCGGCAGTTTCCATAGTTGCACCCACTCAACTGATCATTGAGTTGTCCGAAGCGATGTGGGATGTCGACAGTTTGTATGTCTCTTCCACGGGCTGGGCGATTTGGTCACTCGAAGAAGCGCAAAATAGAAATTTGCAGTATTTTGAAATCATGCTGAACGGAGAAGTGGTGGGCACTTCAACTGCCTTTAATTTCCAATTTGATGTCAGTCAGCTATCAGAAGGCGAAGTATGCACAGCACAGGTGAGACCTGTATATCTGTCAGGCTCATGCGGTTGGCAATCTTACCAATGGGTATATCGTCCCTGTTCTGATTTTTCGGGAAGCCCCATCGGCCTGAATTGGTCGCTACAGAATGTGGCGGTACAGATTTCGTGGGAGTATCCTGAGGACAATGTGTTGGGAGCCATACTGTTTCGTGATGGAGCTTACCTGTGTTTTACTGAAGAGGACTCCTTTTTGGATGAGACAGTTGAATTGCATGGTGAGGTGACCTATTGCCTGCGCTTGGTTTATGATGGTGCCCTTGACGGCTCCTATCATTCCATGTCGTGCGAGCAATGCACCGTGGCCGTCTTCCCGGCCTATTGCGACCCGCCAGTAAAGTTGGACGGGATGACCTATTACGAGAATGCCGAAGACCATGGTGCTTTGGTCTCATGGGGGGAGCGGCCTGAGCCCGTCAACCAATGGCTGCATTTCGACGACGGCGAGTTCAAGCGCTCATTGGGCGGCAATGAAGAGCCGCGCATCTTTTGGGCCATCCGCTTCGATGCCGAGGACCTGGCAGAATATGTCGGTACCGCATTAAAAAAAGTATCGCTCTACGATGTGGGAGCAGGCATCTACCAACTTTGGATATACGTGGGTGGTGAAACGGCACCGCGCACCCTTGTCCGGTCACAGAACATTAACTTGACAGGAGCCAATGCTTGGCACGATGAAACCATCAGCCCCGCCTATGAAATTCCTGAGAATGAACTGCTATGGGTGGTTGTCGGACAACAGGGGCTGGCCCGACCTGCCGCCGCTTGTCAGGATATGGGGAATGCCAATGGGCGCTGGGTGTCGCTGAATGGCGAGACTTGGACCGACATGCACGCTTTCAACATGCACTACACTTGGATGCTACGCGCCTTTGTTACCAACCAGTCGGGGCGTTCGATGGCTCTCGGCAAGGATGAATACACCTTGCAGGAATACCGCCTCTACCGTTCGTTCGACAACTCTGAATATCAACAAACTGCATCTATTCCAGCCGTGGAAGGCCAGCTCTATTATGAGTACCGAGACAACCTTGCAGAGGATGACCATGATGATGTCTATTACCGTCTGACCGCGTTTTATCTGTCGGACAATGGCGAGACCTGCGAGTCGGACTATGCCGCCACCTTGAACAACCCCGCACTCAATTACATCGCCATTGACCTTACATCGACGGAAGAAAACTGGAAACCTCCATTTAAGCTGTATCCCAATCCCACAAGCGGACAGATAGTTGTCGAGTTGGACGGGATGCAAAAAGTAATGGTTTACAACGCTCTGGGTCAGCTGTTGCTTTCCAAGGAAACCGGGAACAATGTTTTGCAGCTTGATTTGTCGGGCTTTGAAAACGGGTTGTATTGGCTGCGGGTTGCTTCCCCAAACGGCACGACAATGCGGACTTTCGTTCTGGCCCGTTGATTGTTCCTTGGAGAGTCTTATTGGGGTAGGGTAATACCGGCTTGGACAGATTTCCCAATTTGTAGGAACGGGTGCCATATCCATCGAGTTGATCTCAATAAATTACTACCTTTGCCGTCGACAAACCCATTACCACCGATGATGAAAGTACTGCACACCGCCGACCTGCACCTAGGTCAGATCCTCTACCAGAACTACGACCGCTGCGACGAGCATGAATACTTCTTCAGACAATTGGAGCAATGGTGCCATCAGGAACACCCGGACGCTCTTCTCATCAGCGGTGACGTTTTCGACATCCAACAACCCTCCAATGCCGTCAAGGAACTGTTTAACACCTTCTTTGTCAGTCTACAGAAACAACTGCCTAGGATGCATATCGTCATCACTGCCGGCAACCACGACTCGGCTTCGCGCCTCCATGCCGACCGTGCGGTTTGGACCTTTTCCAACACTCACCTCGTGGGCCTAGCCCCAGCGACGACTTTCGGCAACGACGGCTGGCAAGACAACTACATCATCGAACTCGACAAAGGCTTCATCATCGCAATGCCTTACATGCTCGGCGATCGCTCACGACAGCTGCAATCCATTCTCGACCGTGTAATAGCCCGCAACACCGACGGCAAACCCGTCGTCATGATGGGACACCTCGCCGTTACAGGAATGGATGCCGCTGGCCACGACTTCGAGATCGGGAAAATCAAGACACAAGACATCAGCACCCTTGGTACAGGCTATGACTACCTCGCCCTCGGCCATATCCATAAGCCCCAGACCCTCGGTCACCCCGAGGATTGCATGCGCATGGACACTGTCTTCTATCCAAGCCCGGTAGTCCGATATTCGGGGAGTGCCCTTCATGTCAGTTGCGACGAAACCTACCCGCACACCGTCAGCCTTGTTGAGATGGACCATCATGGGGGCACGGTCGCCATACGCCAGCTGCGCATTGACGAGCTGCGCCATTTCTGCATCCTGCCTGAGGCAAACAACACTGCCTTTGCCGACGAACAAGAAGCCATAAAAGCCATTGAGACTTTCTGCAAGGAGCAGAAACAAGGTTACATCCGACTGAAAATGGATTGGCGCAACGCCTTGTCGTCCAACTTCAACCAAAAGATATACGATATGCTGAATGCCTATGGCAACGAGGTGCGTTACAACCCAAGAATCATCTGGACAGGACAACCCGATGACAAAAACGATGAAAACGACAAGCCCACCTTCGAGTTGGCTGAACTCCAACAGATGGACAATCCCATAGAGTTTATTGAAAAAACCAAAGACCAATATCCCAATCTCGACTTCTCGACGCTTCGCGAGGTCTTTAGAGAAATTGAAGAAGAGGTGAAGAATATCAAGGAAGAAGAAGCCGTGAAGAAAACGAAAAAATCGAAAGACGACAATTCCACCGATACCGAACAAGACTGAGAAGAAATGAAAATCAAAGAATTACATATCCGAAACATTGCTTCCATAGAGAAGTCAGACATCAACTTTGAAACCGACCTCAACGAAGTCTTCACCGGCATCCCCGCGCCCGTTTTCCTTATCACAGGCGACACCGGAGCGGGCAAGTCGGTCATCCTTGATGCCATCGCCATGGCCCTTTACAAAACTACCCCACGCCTCAGTGGTGTGAACAACTCGAAAAACAACGCGTTCACCAACTCATTGGGCGAGTCGATCCGCATAGCCAGCATTCAGCAATACACCCGACAAGGCATTGCCCCCAAAGCCGATTGTTACAGCGAACTCGTCTTTGAAGGCAACGATGGCAAGACATACACCTCCCGTCTCAGCCTCGGTCTCCTCATGGGCAATACCAACGCCGAAGGCAAGAGGCCCATCAAATACGAAACACCCAAATGGCTGCTTCAAGTGGAAGGTCATGAATACAGCAAAGACAGCGACATCATACGGAAAATTCACGAATCCATCGGCCTGACCTTTGATCAGTTCAGCCGCATGGCCATGCTGGCCCAAGGGCAGTTTGCCGCTTTCCTCATAGGCGACAAAAAAGAACGAGAGACCATACTCGAAAAACTGACCAACACCGAACACTTCTCGTATTACGGCACCGCCATCACCAACTTGTTCAAGCAGGCCAAAGAAAACCACAAAGACTGCGAGAAAGTATACAAAACAGAAAGCCAACACATCCTGCCGGAAGCACAAGTGGTAGCGCTGCAACAAGAGAAAAAAGAAAAAGACGACAAGAAGAATGCGCTCGGCGAAACCATCAACAAGCTGGAACAACAAATCACCCAACTCAACATCATCAATACCAACCGGCATCTTATCGATGACACCAACAAGAGAATCGTCAACCTTGAGACCATCATGGACGGCGAGGAATACAAAGGCAAGAAGTCTCTAATCATCGACTGGGACACCACCGCAACCGAACGCCAACGCCTCGCCGATATGCACAATGCCCGGAAAAAACTGAAGGAGCTGGAAGACAGCTCCGCATCGCTGAAAGGTACTTATGATAAGCTTGCTGCCGAACTCATCGGGAAAGAAAGACAACTTTTGCAGCTCACCGCCGAAATCGACAAGGATAGGCAATGGCTTGAAGACCGACAAATGCACGACAATCTATTTGGCAATGCCAAGGCATTCCTGATGCAGCTCGACCAATACCAAGAGAAAGTTGAAGAAATCAGGAAATTGGCCGAGAAGAAGAATAAGGCCGAAAGACAGGTAGAAACTCTGAAAGCCGCCTTGACCGCCGCTGACGACCGATTCAAGAAAGCCAAGCAAGCGGTTGACGACAAGCAGAAGGAAATCGACAAAAAGACCAAGGAACGTGAAACTTTGAAGCCCAACGAAATCACCAACCGGTTGACCCAACTCAACAAGGAGAAAATCCAGCTCCAAAAACTGTATGACGACATAAAGCTATACAACGAAAAAAACGAGAAACACAAGGCTCTCATTGAAGCCATCGAGAAACACAAGAAAGACCTTGAAGAGATGCAAAAAGAATTGGAGCGGAAAGAAAAAGACTATCAAAGTACTAAAGAGGCCTACCGGCACTCCGACTCGTTCTATACGACTATGGGCAGCAGTATCGACAAGACCCTGGTTGCCCTACGCCAACAGCTTAAGGACGAACATGCCAACACTTGCCCCCTCTGTGGTCAGGGTATTACACACGAGTTGCTCTCAACCCAAGACTTTGAAGACATTCTCGCACCGTTCAAAACCGAGAAAGAACGTTGCCATAAAGCCATGAACGCCGCCGAACAAGCCCGCGATATTGCCAAGACCGCTTGCGACACCCTTAGAGGAACCATAGACACCAAGAGCGAACAAGAAGCCAAAGACCGTAACGACAACAAAACTGAGTTGCAACGCATCACCGACATCGTCGCCAGCTTCGCCATGGACATCCAGACGTCCCTTTCCGCACAAATCACCGACCGTTTGGAGAAGAACGAAGTGGGGACGAGAACCCTGACCCTGTCTTCCCAAAAAGCAGAGGCCCTGCAAAAGGAAATCAACGCGCTTCTTGCGCAAAAGAAACCTTTAGAAACGGAGCAGACCAACGCCGACAGAGCCTGGCAGGCGGCAGAGAAAACCAAAGCCGACAACGAAAAAGACATCAAAGATTGTGGCGAAAAGACAGAATCAGCCGAAGATGGCAAGACGGCATTGGCCCGTAAGCTGTCGCCCTTGCTGCCCCTCTATCTGGAATGGGCCGCCGATGTCGAGGCCACCAAGGTTCAATTGGAAGCGGCAGCGGAAGAATACAAAGCCACAAAAGCCCGCCACGACAGCAATGTCAACAAGGCCCAAAAAGACACCGTCTTGCTTGAAGGCGTCCGCGACACCAAGAAAAGCATCGTCAGCTTGATCCCTCTTTGGGAAGATGCTTTCGTTCCCACCGCCTACACATCAGACAACATCAGCTTGGAGTGGAACCAACTGCTCGCAAACGTCACCCAGTACAATTCCGACAAAATAAACTGCGAAGAAACCATTGACACCTGTATCTCCGCTCTCAAGACCTATTACACTCAAACAGGCAACAATGAAACCTACCTGAACACACTTTGCGCTCGCAAAGATGAGCTCGAAATGGCAAGAGCCTTTGTTAAAAAGACGGAAGACGACATCATAGCTCTGCAAACAACACTCAACAATGCCAAACAAGCCATCAAAAGCGCACTCACCTTATTAAAGATAGAGAAAGAAGAAGAGCTTCCAGAAAAAACCGAACTCCAAAACGAAAAAGCACAGTTGGAAGAAGAAAAAGAGACCATTGTTGCCCGCATCGGTGCCATCCAAACCCAACTGGAAGACAACAGTGGGAACCTGAAAAAGGCCGCTAAAGCCTTGAAAGACCTCGAAAAAGCGCAGACAACCCTTAACAAGTGGGACATCCTCAACAATTACTTTGGCGGGACACGGTTCCGAACACTGGTGCAGACCTACATGCTGCGCCCGCTGCTCAACAACGCCAATATCTATTTGCAACAAATCACAGACCGCTACAGCCTCACTTGCAGCGAAGACAACGAGCAACTCTCCATCCTCGTCGTCGACAACTACAGCAAGCAGGTGCGCAGTGCCACCCTCCTCTCCGGAGGTGAACGCTTTATGATTTCGCTCGCCCTCTCGTTGGCCCTCTCATCGCTCAACCGCCCCGACCTGAACGTCAATATCCTGTTCATCGACGAAGGTTTCGGCACCCTTGACGAGAGGAGTCTTGACTCCGTCATGGCCACCCTGGAGAAGCTACAGGAGATAGCCGGACTGAAAGAACGCCGTGTGGGCATCATCTCCCACCGCTCCGAGCTCGAAGAACGTATCCCCGTGCAGATTAGGGTGGAGAAGAAGGGCGAAGGCCGTAGCCAGGTTGTGATATCAAATTCGTAGTTTTCAGCCTCAACACAAAACGCCATGACTGACCGCCTTACTTCCACACAACGCCATCGCGTGATGTCGCACATCCGCAGTCGAAATACCAAGCCGGAACTGACGGTGCGGCAATGGTTGTGGCAACATGGGTATCGCTACCGCCTCAATGTGAAAAGCGTTCCGGGCAAGCCCGACATTGTCATGCGAAAGTATCGCACGGCCATCTTTGTAAACGGCTGCTTTTGGCACGGCCACGAGGACTGCGACAAATTCAGGATGCCGCAGACCAATGTGGAGTTTTGGGAAAACAAAATCCGCCGTAACCGCAAACGTGACCAGCAAAACTACCAGGTGCTGCACGACAATGGATGGCAGGTCATCGTGGTGTGGGAATGCCAACTGCTGCCGAATCACATCGAAGGGACCATGCTTCGAGTGGAACTGCTTCTCAACGAGCATTTTCTCGCCTTGCACCAACCCAAGGTGGTAACTTACGACTTCAAGGAAGATGTGTCAACATCCGTGGCCGCCGAAGACATTTCTTGGGGTTGAGAAGATGCCAACTGTGTATTCGTCACGGCAAAAACTTCCTATGCAGAACCCGACGGTGGAACTGAATTAATCTAAAAATTGTTTTTTCCGCAACTTTCCTAGGTAAAATTCCATGCATTTCCATGGTTATTCCAATTCTAGAGCCTGCTATTATGGGTAATGCGCAGAGAATCGGCCTGTTGATGGTAATGTATTTTGATGATATTCAATTATATATAATTATTTTAAAAAAATAGATAAAAATATATCGATTTTTATGTTGTGATATGTAAAAAAGACGTATTTTTGCTGCGTGAATTGGGTCAAACCAAAACGGAAGAATAAATGAAAAATGATGAACAAGCATCTTTGGTTATGTTGAAATCGACTATGGGCCGTTTGCCTATGTACTACCATTATCTCGAAGAAAGGCACGCAGAGGGTGCGGTTTCAGTTTCGGCATCTGAAATTGCGGAGAGGCTGAATCTCAATCCAGTACTTGTTCGTAAGGATATTGAGCTGGTGAGTTCCGTGATGGGGAAGCCTCGTGTCGGATTTAATCTTGAACAATTGCTGTCCGATTTTCGCAATTACTTGGGTTACGACAATGTGAACGAATCGGTGCTTGTCGGAGTAGGAGGGTTGGGGCGCACTTTGCTCTCTTACGAAGGTTTTGGCGCATTCAGCCTGAATATCGTGGCCGGCTTCGATGTCAACAAGGATCTTTACGGCGTACGCATCAACGGAAAACCGGTGCTGCCTATGGAGAAGCTTCCTGACATCATCCACCGTCTCAACATTCACATTGGCATCATCACTGTGCCGAAAACGGAAGCTCAAAAGGTTTGTGACACCCTTGTAGGATGCGGCATCAAGGGAATTTGGAATTTTGCTCCCGTATCGCTCAATGTTTCAAACGGCATCTTGCTGAAAAATGAAAATCTCGCCGCATCGTTGGCGTCACTGTCGCAAAGACTGTATCAGAAAATGGATGCCGATGGCTTTAAAGAATAAATCAATCAATTAATCATATTTTGGATAAAAGAATGAGTTAATGGTTTCATCAGCAGGAAGAAAAGCAACCCAAAATCGATAAAAATATATCGTACATAATTTAACAAATTCATATTGGACAAGAAAAAGACAAAATTGTTATAGAAACAATCCGATTCAAATAAAAATTCTACAATCATGAAAAGATTCACATTACCGCGTGATTTGTATCACGGAGAAAATGCGCTGGATGCATTAAAGACATTTACAGGAAAACGCGCTGTGGTTTGCGTGGGTGGCGGAAGCATGAAACGCTTCGGTTTCCTTGATAAAGCCATTTCATATCTTAACGAAGCCGGCATGGAGGTCAAGGTCATCGACGGCATCGAGCCTGATCCGTCGGTTGACACGGTGATGAAAGGTGCTGCGGTCATGCAGCAGTTCCAGCCCGACTGGATCATTGCCATAGGAGGCGGCTCGCCCATCGATGCGGCCAAGGCCATGTGGATAAAGTACGAGTACCCCGATGTCACCTTTGAAGACATGTGCAAGGTGTTCGGTTTGCCCAAACTGAGGACAAAAGCCAAGTTCTGCGCTATTTCTTCCACATCTGGAACAGCCACCGAAGTGACGGCTTTCTCTATCATTACCGATTATCAGAAAGGCATCAAGTTTCCTATCGCCGACTTTGAAATCACCCCTGACGTGGCCATTGTTGACCCCGCTTTGGCACAAACCATGCCTAAGAAATTGGTCGCCCACACAGGTATGGATGCCATTACACACGCCATTGAAGCGTATGTCTCTACGGCTAATTGCGATTATACCGACCCATTGGCCATCTTTGCCATTAATATGATACAAAGAGACTTGGTGAAATCGTATAACGGCGATGTTGAAGCGCGTAATGCCATGCACAACGCACAATGCCTGGCAGGCATGGCGTTCTCAAACGCGTTGCTGGGCATCGTTCATTCCATGGCTCATAAGACGGGCGCTATTTTTGCTGACTACGGCGCACACATCATTCACGGTGCTGCCAACGCCATGTATTTGCCCAAGGTCATCGCCTTCAACGCCAAAGATCCTGTGGCGAAAAAACGTTACGGTGTGATTGCTGACTTCATGAAGCTGGGCGGAAACAGCGATGATGAAAAGGTTGCTTTGCTTATTCACGAACTGAGAAAGATGAACGACGACTTGAACATTCCGCATTGCATCAAGAATTATGGGGCGGATTCTTTCCCCTGCGAACAAGGTTTCGTGCCGGAGAACGTTTTTTTGGAAAGACTGCCTGAGATTGCCAAAAACGCAATCGGCGATGCCTGTACTGGATCCAACCCGCGTATTCCCACCCAAGAAGAAATGGAAAAACTGCTGAAATGTTGTTACTACGATACTGAAGTAATCTTTTAGGTGTTCGTATTTTGAAGCAAACAGTTGTCTTTCAAACGACAGCCATTTGATTCAAAATGTTCAAATGTTCAACCTGCTGTTGAACCTTCGACTTTAAACTAACAAAAAATTCAACAGACAACACAAACTCACCATGATCATTAAAGTATGTGTCGGCAGTTCATGCCATTTGAAAGGCTCCTACGATGTTATCTTGACCCTAAAAGAAATCTTGAAGAAATACGATGTTGAAGACATCGCCGAATTGCAAGCCAGCTTCTGCCTTGGGTACTGCTCCAAGGGCGTAAATGTCAAGAGCGATGAACTCTCTGAAAAGGTGGTGGAGAAAACTGGAGTTACCCTTGAAGAAGACGGATCATTGCTGCTTCACAATATCACCATGGAGAATGTGGAAGAGTTGTTTGTGAAACAAATTTATCCCTTGATTGAACTATAAATCGCCGCAGAAATGTCAAATTATCTAGAGTTTCGCAATGCGAAATGTAAGGATTGCTACAAGTGTTTGAGAGAATGTCCTGTCAAGGCGATTGATGTCAAAAGGCATCAGGCGAAAATCATTGAGGACCGCTGCATCTTGTGTGGGCACTGCACCTTGATTTGCCCGCAGAACGCCAAAGTCGTTCATAGCGAGATTGACGAGGTCAAGCTGTTGCTCAGCAACAACAAGAAAGTCATCGCGAGTGTCGCTCCTTCTTTCATTTCAAGTTTTGGGCTTAAGGATTTTGCCGTAATGAAGTTAGCCTTGGCAAGATTAGGGTTCTATGATGCGGAAGAGGCTGCCACCGGTGCCCAGGCCGTCATCAAGGAATACAAGAGGCTGTTAGAGACAGGACAATATGAGAACTTTATCACATCGGCATGTCCCGCCGCTTGCCGCATGATTCAGGAATACTATCCGAAAGCGTTGAAATATCTTGCTCCTGTCGATTCGCCCATGGTGGCCCATGCCAAGCTGATAAAAAAACGCCATCCCGATGCCAGAATCGTATTCATCGGCCCCTGCATAGCCAAGAAAAGGGAAGCCGACGAATGCGGGCTTGTCGATAACGTGCTGACCTTTGAGGACCTCACCTCCTTGTTCCTTAAAAATAGCATTAGGTTAGACGAAATCACCAATGTTCGCCTTGAGGCGAAAGGCGGGGCTCCTAATTTGGCCAAGGCCTTTCCTATCAGCCACGGCATTCTGCGCTCTTTCAACATCTTGCCTGAAGGCTACGAATACATGGCTGTCGATGGGCCTAAACGCTGTTCGCATATGTTGGAAAGCATTGAGTACCTGTCGCATGTGTTCTTAGAAATCAACATCTGCAAAGATGCCTGTGTCAACGGACCTTGCTCCTTGGACGTCAGAGGCGGAAGCATCAAGGCCACAGCCGACGTGCGCAATTATGTGAGAAGAGAAAAAGAAATCTGCACCGAACCATACGACGAAAGCCCGCTTGAGGTGGACCTGCGCATGGAACACCGGCGCATCCGCAATCAAAGCAAGCCGGCGACCGACAAGGATCTTGAAGCCATTCTGCACAAAACAGGGAAAATGAAACCGGAGGACGAACTGAATTGCGGAGCTTGCGGTTACGCCACCTGCCGAGAAAAGGCGTGGGCTGTGTTCAATGGCTACGCTGACATTGAATTGTGTGTCCCCTATATGAGGCAGCGTGCCGAATCCTTGTCTTACGAAATCATCCAAAACAGTCCGGAAGGCATTGTGGTACTCGACTTCGACATGAATATTGCCGACATCAACACAAAAGGAATGGATTTGCTCGGTATCGTCGATCCCAACGTGAAAGGCCGCCCGGCTATCGACTTCTTCCAGCCCATCGACTTCTACAATGCCTATTCCCAGAAGCGCAACATCGAATGCCACAAGGTTTTCATCCCTGTGACAAACAAATACATCGACATGTCAATCAACTATCTCGCCGGACATGATGTATTGTTCGGCATTATGAAAGACGTCACCGACATAGTCAGCTACGAAGACGAGATCATGAAAGTCAAGATGGAAACGCTGGCCACTACTGATGAAGTAATCAAGAAACAAATGCGTGTGGCGCAAGAAATTGCTTCCTTGCTTGGAGAAACAACCGCAGAAACCAAGGTTGCCTTATTGAAGCTGAAAAAGACATTGACTGACGAGAAAGGAGCGCATTAGTGGAAACGTTTTTGGAATATGGCTGCACCTCGCTAAACAAGTTCGGCGAAGAGCTTTGCGGAGACAATGTGGCCTACAGCACCAGCGGCGAATATACGACCATCGTCTTGGCCGACGGCTTGGGAAGTGGCGTGAAAGCAAATATCCTTTCTACTCTCACCTCCAAAATATTATGCACGATGGCAGCGAATGACATTGATATCTACGACTGCATTGAGACCATTATGCAAACACTCCCAGTCTGCAAGGAAAGAGGCGTAGCCTACTCGACATTCTCCCTCATTCATATCAACAACGAAGGCCAAGGCTTCTTGTTCGAGTTCGATAACCCGAGGGCGATTTTCTACCATAATGGAAAATGCTGCGATTTTGAACGCACAGCCTTGACCATCTGCAATAAGCAGGTATATAAGTCGGATTTGAAATTGGACGAGGATGACATCGTGCTTATCATGTCCGACGGCACCATTCATGCCGGTATTGGAATGATACTCAACTTTGGCTGGGAGCGGAAGCAAATCATGGAACACTTGGATGCTAATATCCAAAAGAATATGTCTGCTCGTGCAGTGGCTTGCTTGTTGGCGTCAGCTTGTAATGATTTGTATCTTGATAAACCGGGAGATGACACAACTGTGGCTGCCGTGAAGATTCGAAAACAAGTTGCTGTTAATATTATGGTAGGTCCTCCTGTTGATAAAGAAAAAGACAACTTCTATGTAGAACGCTTTATGGAAGGTGACTCTAAGAAAATCGTTTGTGGTGGAACCAGTTCGCAAATCGTGTCCCGTTACTTGAATACAGAACTGAAAACGAGCTTCGATTTTCCGGATAGAGCGGTCCCTCCTATCGGATATATAAAAGGTGTGGATCTGACTACGGAAGGGGTACTGACATTACGTCGTTTGTTGGAACTCTCTGAGAAATATGTTTCTATACACGACCTTACTCCTAAGGTGTTTTATAAAAAAGATGGAGCCTCCTTGCTGGCCGATTTTTTGTTCGAACAAGCTACCCATATCCAGTTTTTTGTCGGACAAAGTGTGAATATCGCCCATCAAGGACTACCTATCGATACCACGATGAAATTGAAACTGATAGAAACGCTTTCCAAGAATTTAATAAAGATGGGGAAAAAAGTGGAAATAAATTACAATTAGACATAACAACTACTCAAAAAATGATATTATGTACAAAATCGTTAAAAAAGAAGAGCTAAATGCGAATGTAACTTTAATGGACATTGAGGCTCCGTTAATTGCAAAAAAAGCTGAGCCCGGTCAGTTTATCATGCTTAGGGTTGACGAAGAGGGAGAACGCATCCCCCTGACCATAGCCGACTTTGACAGGCAGAAGGGGACTGTCACAATTATCTTCCAAGTAGTTGGGGCTACTACCGGGAAGTTAAATCATCTGAAAACAGGCGATTGTATTGCAGACTTTGTCGGTCCACTAGGACAAAAGACCGAAACGGACGGCATTAAAAAAGTGGCAATAGTAGGTGGAGGTGTAGGCTGTGCCATTGCATTTCCCGTTGCCAAGAAATTTCACGAATTAGGCGTAGAGGTGCATTCGATTATTGGTTTCAGGAGTAAAGACATCATCATCTTGGAAGACGAGTTCAGATCCGTTAGCGATAAGATAATTGTTACTACCGATGACGGAAGTAACGGGACAAAGGGATTTGTTACCGATGCGCTAAAGAGTTTTCTGGACAGTGGCGAAAAATACGATGAGGTGATCGCCATTGGCCCGCTTGTCATGATGAAGTTTATCAGTAAGCTCACCAAACAAAATAATGTAAAAACCAGAGTAAGCATGAACCCGATTATGGTTGACGGAACTGGCATGTGCGGAGGTTGCCGATTGACAGTGAATGGCGAAACCAAGTTTGCCTGTGTTGACGGGCCTGAGTTTGACGGCCATACCGTGGATTTTGACGAAGCAATCGCCAGAACGCAGATGTATAAAACGTTTGAACAGGAAGCGAGAGAAAAGGCATGTAACTTATATAAAAATATATGAGAGGGAACAGCATGATTAATAATTCACTGACAAAAAACCAAATGCCAACGCAACCGGCAGATGTAAGAAACAAGAATTTTTCAGAAGTTGCATTAGGCTATACGGAAGAACAAGCAATAAACGAAGCACAAAGATGCTTGAATTGCAAAAACAGACCTTGTGTATCGGGTTGTCCGGTAAATGTGTTTATCCCTGATTTTATTGGCGAAGTGGCGAAAGGTAATTTCGATGCTGCTTATCGAATCATTGGCAAGACAAATTCTTTGCCCGCCGTGTGCGGCAGAGTTTGCCCGCAAGAAAGCCAGTGCGAATCCAAATGCATTAGAGGTATCAAAGGCGAGCCTGTTGCTATTGGACGGCTTGAGCGTTTTGTCGCCGATTGGCATAATAAGAATGCGAATATCGAAATAGAAGCCCCGAAATCCAACGGACATAAAATTGCTATTATCGGATCCGGTCCTTCCGGCTTAACCTGTGCGAGCGACCTCGCTAAACTTGGTTACGATGTGACTGTTTTCGAGGCTTTCCACGTCGCAGGCGGTGTCTTGGTCTATGGAATACCTGAATTCAGACTGCCAAAGGAAATCGTGAAGAAGGAAATCGAAGGGTTGAAGAAACTTAACGTGAAAGTGCAAACCAATATGGTGATCGGCAAAATATTGTCAATCGATGAACTGTTTGACGAATATGGATACAAAGCCGTTTATATTGGTAGTGGTGCGGGATTGCCGAAGTTTATGAATATTCCTGGCGAAAACCTCAAGGGTGTGTATTCTGCCAACGAGTTTTTGACCCGCATCAACTTGATGAAAGCTTATAAGCCGGGAAGCGATACCCCTATAAAAGACAGCAGGAGTGTTGCAGTTGTTGGAGGCGGAAACGTGGCTATGGATGCCGCTCGCTGTGCAAAACGCTTAGGTGCTGCTGTGCACATAGTTTACAGAAGGTCGGAAGCCGAACTGCCGGCAAGAGCCGAAGAGGTTGAGCATGCAAAAGAAGAAGGCATTATCTTCAATTTGTTGACCAATCCTATCGAAATTGTTGGTGATGAAAACGGAATGGTAAGCGGAATGGTTTGCCAAAAGATGAAACTTTCGGCCCCTGATGCTTCGGGACGAGCAAAACCAATCCCGATTGAGGATAGCAATTTCAAAATTGATGTTGACTGTGTGATTATGGCTCTTGGTACTTCACCTAATCCGTTGATTAAGAGTACAACCAAAGGATTGGATACCCAAAAATGGGGAGGAATCATCACCGATGAAAACGGTTTGACCTCACGGGAAGGTGTTTATGCCGGTGGTGATGCCGTAACGGGCGCAGCAACGGTAATCCTTGCCATGGGAGCCGGAAAAAAGGCTGCTGTGGCAATAGATAAATATGTAACCGAAAAATACAACAAGTAATATATTAGATCACTAACGTCAAAAAAATTAACAAAAAATTCAAGAATTATGTCGGAAAATTTTGATTTTACGATTGTGGACAAAATAGTGGACGATTTTGGGGCTACAGAAAGCTCTACTATTGCGATACTACAATCAATCCAAGAACATTACAGGTATTTGCCGAAGGAAATATTTCCGCATCTATCTGAAAAACTGAACATAAGCGAAGCTAAGATTTTTGGTGTCGCTACGTTTTACGAAAACTTTTCGTTAGAGGCAAAAGGGAAATATCTCATCAAAGTTTGCGATGGGACAGCATGTCATGTTAGAAAGTCCGTGCCGATTTTAAACGCTTTGCGTAACCATTTGGGGCTTAGCGAAGCCAAAAAGACCACAAACGATATGTTGTTTACCTTGGAAACGGTTTCTTGCTTAGGTGCTTGTGGATTAGCGCCAGTTATGACGATTAACGATGAAGTTTTTCCCAGCATGACACCCGAAACAGCAACCCAGATTATTACAGACTTAAAGGATAAGGAGGAACAGGCATGTTGATCAAGAATAGAGAAGATTTGCAAAAGCAAAGAGCTGTTTACGAGCAATCCGTCAAATTGTGTAAAAAAAGCATCATCGTTTGTTGCGGAACCGGTTGCTTGTCGGGCGGCGCTTTGAAGATTTACGACAAGCTCAAGAGTTTATTGGAGGAAAAAAACATTCCGTGTTCCATAGAGCTTAAAGAGAATCCTCATGGCGATGAAATCGGAATAAAAAAGAGCGGTTGCCACGGCTTTTGCGAAATGGGTCCGCTCATTAGAATTGAGCCGAGCGGATGGTTGTATGTCAAGGTAAAGCCCGAAGATTGTGAAGAAATAGTCGAAAAAACAATACTGAGAGGCGAACACATAGAACGTCTGGCGTACAAAAAAAACGGTGTCGTTTATAAAGAACAGGAAGAAATTCCATTCTACAAAAAACAAACCAGATTAGTTCTCGAGCATTGCGGGCATATCGACGCAACTTCAATCAAAGAGTATTTGGCGATTGCTGGATACAAAGCGCTCGAAAAAGCCTTGTTTGAGATGACCGGTGACGAGATTATCAAAGAAATATCGGAGTCTAAACTGAGAGGTCGCGGCGGCGGAGGTTTCCCAGCCGGCAAAAAATGGACACAGGTGAAATCCCAAAAGGCATTCCCGAAATATGTCGTTTGCAATGGAGACGAAGGCGACCCGGGTGCGTTTATGGACCGTTCCATCATGGAAGGCGATCCGCACAGGCTTATCGAAGGCATGATGATTGCCGGAATCGCTACGGGTGCAGAACATGGATATATCTATGTCCGTGCCGAATACCCGACTGCGGTTTCCCGTCTTAGATTGGCTATCGAAGAGCTAAAGGCCGTGGGATTGCTTGGCGAGAACATTCTTAATTCAGGCTTTAATTTCGATCTGCACATCAACAGGGGAGCAGGAGCTTTTGTTTGCGGAGAAGGTAGCGCTTTGACGGCATCCATCGAAGGAAAAAGAGGAATGCCGAGGGTGAAACCGCCCAGAACGGTTGAGCAGGGTTTGTTTGAAAAACCTACGATTTTGAACAACGTTGAGACTTTTGCCAACGTGCCTATTATCATTTCAAAGGGTTCTGAATACTTTAAATCGATTGGAACGGAAAACAGTCCCGGAACAAAATGTTTCGCCCTCACGGGAAACATTAGCAACACCGGCTTGATAGAGGTGCCCATGGGAACTTCTTTGAGAGATATTATTTTTGAAGTAGGCGGCGGAATGCGTGGCGAAGCCGGATTTAAGGCCGTACAAATTGGAGGCCCTTCGGGAGGCTGTTTAACCGAAAAGCACCTTGACCTGCCTTTGGATTTCGACTCATTGAAGAAAGCCGGCGCAATGATCGGCTCGGGAGGACTTGTGGTGATGGGCAAAGAGACCTGTATGGTCGAAGTGGCCAGGTTCTTTATGAACTTCACTCAAAACGAGTCGTGCGGAAAATGTGTGCCTTGCAGAGAGGGTACGAAAAGAATGCTCGAAGTCCTTGAACGAATTGTTGCCGGAAATGGCGAAGAGGGAGACATTGATATGCTGCTCGAACTTGCCGATACCATTTCAAATACGGCATTGTGTGGCTTGGGAAAAACCGCTCCTTCGCCGGTTGTAAGCACCATCAACAGTTTTAGGGACGAATATGAGGCTCATATTTTCGACAAGAAATGCCCGACCCATACTTGTCAAAAACTGAAGAAAATACACATCAACCCCGACCTTTGCAAGGGCTGCTCCAAGTGCTCCAGATTGTGCCCCGTCACGGCAATTTCAGGAAAAGTGAAGGAGCCGTTTGTGATAGACCAAAGCAAATGTATCAAATGTGGTGCTTGCTTAAGCAATTGTCCATTTAAAGCAATAGAGGAGATATAAGCCATGACACAGAACAAAAATTATGTAATCATCGATGATATTCCGGTCGAAATCAACGGAGAAAAAAACTTGCTCGAACTCATTCGCAAGATCAACATCCAACTTCCTACTTTCTGTTACCATTCCGAACTTTCGATATACGGAGCGTGCAGAATGTGCATGGTTGAAACCGACAAGGGAGGATTGGAAGCCGCCTGTTCAACCCCGCCACAACCGGGCATGGTAATCAAAACCAACACCGAAAGACTGCGCAAGTACAGGAAAAACATTTTGGAACTACTGCTGGCAAACCATTGCAGAGACTGTACGATATGCAGCAACAACGGCAAGTGCAAATTGCAGGATTTGGCCATGAGGTTCAACATCAAATTGGTGAGGTACAAAAACACCGCCGAGTTTCCCGATATTGACGATTCTTCGTTTAGCATCATGAAAGATGCAAATAAGTGCATTCTTTGCGGTGACTGTGTGCGCATGTGCAACGAGATACAAAACGTCGGAGCCATCGATTTCACAAGAAGAGGTTCCAAAATGTCGGTGAGTACGGCATTTGACATTCCGATAGCAGAATCAAGTTGCGTGTCGTGCGGACAGTGCGCCGCCGTGTGCCCTACCGGTGCCATCGTGGTAAAAGACGACACCGAAAAAGTATGGTCGGCCATATCGAATCCGAATTGCAAGGTAACGGTGCAAATTGCCCCGGCGGTTAGAGTTGCTGTCGGAAAGGAGTTCGGCTTAGGCTCCGGAGTGAATGGCATCGGGAAAATCGTTGCCGCCCTGAAACTCATGGGATTCAATGAGGTCTATGACACTTCTACCGGTGCCGACCTCACCGTATTGGAAGAAGCCAACGAGTTTATCGACAGAGTTGAAAAAGGCGAAAAATTGCCCTTATTCACATCGTGTTGTCCTGCCTGGGTCAAATTTATGGAAAACAAGTACCCCGAATTAATATCAAACGTTTCCACCTGCCGTTCGCCCATGCAAATGTTCGCTTCCATCATCAAGCAACAAGCCGTATCAGGCGGAAAACGCCACGTTCACGTGGCAATTATGCCGTGTACCGCCAAAAAATCGGAAGCAAGGCGCGACGAATTTAAAGTGGATGGAGTTTCAAATGTCGATTACGTATTGACGACACAAGAAATCATTCAAATGATAAAAGAGGCAGGAATCGTATTCGAAGATTTGGAACCCGAAGCAGTAGATATGGCCTACGGATGGATGTCGGGCGCCGCTGTCATTTTCGGCGTGACCGGCGGCGTTACCGAAGCCGTATTGCGAAGGGTTTCAAACAATAAGAGCACTGTGGGGCTACGACAGATTGCTTATACCGGCATAAGGGGCCTGAACGGCGTTAAAGAAGCCACAATCCCTTATGGAGACAAGCAATTGAGAATTGCCGTAGTAAGTGGATTAAAAAACACAACCGACTTATTGGAGCGAATAAAAGCTGGCGAGCACTTCGACCTTGTTGAGGTAATGGCTTGTCCCGACGGTTGTATCAACGGAGGCGGACAACCTTATGCCACTGCCGAGGAACGCTCTGAGCGAAGCGAAGGATTGTACGCTGCCGATAAACTGTGCAGCATACGCCGGTCCGAAGAAAATCCGCTCATGATGTCTTTGTACAACGGAGTACTGAAAGGACGTGTTCACGAATTGTTACATGTTGATTATTCTAAAAACAAGTAAAAAATGGTCATAGAAATTTGTATTGGAAGTTCGTGCCATCTGAAGGGCACCTACAACATCATCCAAACTCTGCAACACATTTTGGAAGAGCGTAAATTGTACGACAGGGTGAATATGAAATCCGCATTTTGCATGAAAAATTGTGGAGGCAATGGCGTGTCAGTGTCAGTGAATGGTACTGTATATGGCGTTACGCCCGAAAATGTCGTTGATTTTTTCGACAACACAATAATACCTTTGCTAAACGTAGAAGATAAGGCTTAGCTGACAGATTTGCCGTTTATTATTGGTAAAATGCATAAGAGGCTGTTCGTAAAAACGAAACTGCCTCTTATTTGTTATTGATGTTTGATACGGGGGCGCTTATTGGGGATGGGCAAGACGAAAACCTCGCTGTTGAGGATATTTCATACCATAGTCAAACATTCCGCCAAGAATGGGTTTTCCATAGTCATTTTTTGCAGTTCTTGCCAAAGTAATACTGGCCCCTGCCTTTGGTGGCCTTTCCGTATTGGATGGCGTTGACAGGGCAGTGGTGGTAGCACGCCATACAGATGGTGCAGTTGCCATGCCACACGGGAAGCCCGTCCTCAAGGGTGATATTCTTCAGAGGACAGACCTCAACACACTTGCCGCAGTGGATGCAATCCTCTGTAGCATGGTATTTCTTGTCGTTGGCAGCAGAGCGGTTGAAGCCCGGGTTGACCAGACGGCTCTTCAGCCAGGCCGCGCTCCCGATAGTCATGGCCGAAAAATGTTCCTTATTGGCGACACGGGGGAGAAAGCCTTCAAGGGCGATGTCTGCTGCCTTGAGTTTGCGTTGCGCGTTTTCGTCGGTATCGAGCTTGAAACCGGGCATACCGATGTAAGTCTCAGGCATTTGCACACTGAAACAGGCCGACAGCTGCCAGTGCCAGCCTTTCTGATTCACGGCCTTGCGGAAGACCTTTTCAGCGAGGCCACATTCATCGCCCATGGTACAGGCAAAATACACATAGCCAGGTGCCGATGAAATATGGAGTTTCTTCACAAAGTCAAGCACCAGTCGGGGCGGTGCCCATGCGTAGATGGGGAACACAAAGCCGAGACTTTCGTTTTCGGTCAAAGTGTAGTCAAAACGGCCTTCGCGGGCCGCTTCCGGAATAAAAACCAATTCGTCATTGAGGCCTGTGGCCAATGTCTCAGCCACATGGAGGCTGTTGCCACAACCAGAGAAATAGAAAATCATGATTGCTTGGGTTTGATGCCGCAAAAATAGGTAGATTATTGTACTTTTGCAACCTGAAAAAAACGAAAACCAATGCCCAAAACCTCCCTGAACAAATCAATTTTGAAACTCGCCTTGCCCAACATCATCAGCAACATCACGGTGCCGCTGCTGGGTTTCGTTGACATGGTACTGATGGGACATCAAGACAGCATTGCCTACATCGGGGCCATCGGCTTGGGCGGCACCATCTTCAGCGTGATGTACTCCATCTTCAGCTTCATGCGGGCGGGCACAACCGGTTTCACGGCACAAGCTTATGGCGCCAACGACAGCGCAGAAATGGCCTATTCTCTTTACCGCTCACTATGCGTAGCATTGTTTGCCACAGTATTGGTGCTGTCGTTGCAAGATGTGGTTGAAGGGCTTAGCATGAAACTGTTGCATGGTAGCGATGAAGTGCTGTTCCACACCTCCGTTTACTTCCGTGTGCGTATTTGGGCTGCTCCGGCGGTGCTCTGTCTCTATGCTTTCAACGGATGGTATATCGGCATGCAAAATACCGCTATTCCCATGGCCATCGCCATACTCACCAATGTGGTCAACATCGTGCTAAGTGTCATTTTCGTCAACGTCATGGGCATGGGTGTCAGTGGGGTGGCCTTGGGCACCGTCATTGCGCAGTACTGCGGCCTGATAAGCGCCATCCTCTTCCTCTTTGCCAAGTTCCGCCATCAGCTCGTACCCATCAAGAAAGCGATACTGTTCCAAAGCGACAAGTTGAAGCGTTTCTTCGCGGTGAACGCCGACTTTATGTTTCGAAGCATCCTCTTGGTGCTGAGCATTGCCTTTTTCAACAACCAATCGGCCAAACTCGGCGACGACATGTTGGCCGTCAACATGATCTTGATGCAGTTTTTCTACATCTTCTCTTACTTCACCGACGGCTTCGCATACGCAGGGGAGGCATTGGTGGGTCGTTTCAAAGGCGCACACGACGGCAAACTGCTCCACAGCACTGTCAAACTCTTGTTTCTATGGGGCTTTCTCATCGCTTTGCCTTTCACTATGCTCTACACTCTTTTCCCTGAGTGGTTCATCGGCCTCGTTTCCGATCAGCCCGGCATC
This sequence comes from Candidatus Limimorpha sp., assembly GCA_041842265.1. Classification (GTDB taxonomy): domain Bacteria; phylum Bacteroidota; class Bacteroidia; order Bacteroidales; family F082; genus Limimorpha. Next base: position 32,274 of record JBGYWU010000168.1, read on the forward strand.
ATCCCTATGGCCAAGCCTTACCACTTCTATTTGGCCGCCATCCCATTCGTCACCTTCGCCGCTTTTCTTTGGGATGGGGTCTATATCGGTGCTACGGCGGCACGCGCCATCCGCAACACCATGCTTCTCTCCTCCCTCGGCGTGTTCCTGCCCGCCACCATTTTATTAATGCCGCGTTTCGGCAACCATGGCTTGTGGGCTGCCTTCATGCTCTTCATGGTGGCCAGAGGTGTTACCATGACCTTGATGGCCAATAAGGCGGTGTATGCTTCGAAATAATTGATTATCTTTGCCGAAAAATATCCCCATGGAAGACATCCTTGAGTTCTTGGCCGCCGTGCTCCACAACAACAACCGTCCTTGGTTTCAAGAACATAAGAAACAGTACCAGCAGGCACTGACCCGCTTCAACGCCATTGCTGAACAGATTATTGCGGGTGTGCAGAAGTTTGACGACAACTGCAAAGGCCTGACCCTTAAGGACTGTACCTACCGCTTTTATCGCGACACGCGTTTCTCGCCCGACAAGCGGCCCTACAAGACCCATTTCGGGGTATTCGTCTGTCCCGGAGGCAAAAAATCGATGCTGGGGGGATATTACTTTCATCTCGAGGCCAAAGAGTCGGAATACCTCGGCCACAACATGCTCTGCACAGGGATGTACATGCCCGATGGCACCATGCTTAAAAGCATCCGCGACGAAATCCTCTTCAATGCCGAACCCTTGGTGGAGAGCATTGCCAAGGTGGATACCTTCAGTTTGGACACGGGCAATGCCATGAAGCGCGTTCCCAGTGGCTACACAAAGGATCATCCACAAGCCGAACTCTTCAAGCAACGCGACTGGCTACTGGTTGAAAACCTGCCCGATGAACGTCTCTCAGAGCCGCATCTTGTTGATTGGGTACTCACTGAATTTGAAAAAACCAAAGATTTCTGCCAATGGCTGAATAGGACGGTTCAGGGTGAATAAAAAATATGTAGAGACCGGCGTGCACGCCGGTCTCTACAAGCAAAATCCGTATTCCTGTAATTATTAGACCAATTCAAATTGTTCCAAGAACCGTAAATCGTTCTCGAAGAACAGGCGCAGGTCGTTGATGCCATATTTCAACATGGCGATGCGCTCCACGCCCATGCCAAAGGCGAAACCGGAATATTTTTCTGGGTCGATACCGCTGGAAATGAGGATATTGGGGTCACACATGCCGCAGCCTAAAATCTCTACCCAGCCAGTGTTTTTGCAGATGTTGCACCCTTTGCCGCCGCAGATGTTGCAAGAGATGTCCATCTCTGCCGACACTTCGGTGAAGGGAAAATACGATGGACGGAAGCGCACCTTGGTGCCCTCGCCGAAGAACTCCTGCACAAAATGGTAGAGGGTCTGCTTCAGGTCGGCAAACGACACGCTTTCGTCAATATACAATCCCTCAATCTGATGGAAGATGCAATGGGCGCGTGCTGAGATGGCCTCGTTGCGAAACACACGGCCAGGTGCGATGATGCGGATAGGGGGCTGATGGGTCTCCATCACACGAACCTGCACGCTCGAAGTGTGTGTGCGTAGCAATACATCCGATGCTTTATTGACATTGGGCTCCTTGTTGATAAAGAAAGTGTCTTGCATGTCGCGTGCGGGGTGGTCGGGGGCAAAGTTCAAGGCAGAGAACACATGATAATCGTCCTCAATCTCAGGGCCCTCGGCAATGGTGAAGCCAAGACGCTCAAAAATCTCGTTGATGTCGCGGCGCACGATGGAGAGCGGATGCCGGGCGCCCTTCATGTCGTTGGCGGGCATGCTCATGTCGAATCCGGCATCGTTGGAATGGTGGCTCTCAAATTTTTGCAGCTCAGCTTCTACCTTGTCTTGCAGGGTGTTCTTCAGCTCGTTGAGCTTCATGCCCACCTCCTTGCGATACTCCGGGGCTACGTTCTTGAAGTCGGCAAAAAGCGCGGAAATAATGCCCTTCTTGCTCAGATATTTGACGCGGAAAAGCTCCAAGTCTTCTTTGCTTTCGGCTTGGAAGTCGCGCACTTGGGAAAGTATCTCTTCGATTTTTTCTTTCATGAGAGTATGGTGGTTTTACTTTCAGCCCTCAGCTTTCACCCGTCAGCATTCAATGCTTTTGCTAACAGATCGTTGAAAGCCGAAAGCTTGTTATTACTCTATCGTAACGGAAATGACGGTAACCGGCTCGACGGGCACATCCATGCGACCTGTTTTGACGGCGGCAATCATATCGACTACTTCCATGCCTTCAACGACTTCCCCGAAGACAGTATACTCGCCGTCAAGATGCGGAGTGCCGCCAATGGTTTTGTATGCCTGCCGCTGATGGGCTGAGAGCACTTTCCCCATGCGGCCCTCCAACATATCCAAGGTACGGTCGTCATACACCTTGCCTTGCACAATGTAGAACTGTGACCCACTGGAAGCCTTCTTGGGGTTTACTTGGTCACCTTGTCGTGCGGCGGCGAGGGCGCCTTTCTTATGGAAATGGTTGTCCTTGAACTCAGCAGGGATGGTATATCCCGGGTCAAGACGGCCGTCTTGGTTCTGTCCGCCCTGAATCATGAAGTCTTTGATGACACGGTGAAAGGGCGAACCGTTGTACCAACCCTCATTCACCAGTTTGATGAAGTTGTCACGATGCAGGGGCGTGTCATTATAAAGTTTGGCCTTTATGGTTCCCATGCTCGTCTTGATGACGACGACAGTTTCTTCCTCGGTGTTTTTCTGTCCTTGGCAGGTCATTCCGACCAATACCAAAGCGGCTAAAATCAGATTTTTCATATTTATTGGTAGTTTTGTTGTTGATTATTCATTCACAATGGAATATGTCACTTCCAAACGCATTTTCTCTCCTGACGGTGTGTTTGGGCCATTGATAACATAGCGCGAGGCATTGTAGGCAGCACCATTGATGCCTAAACAGAGGCCATAGTCGTCTTTCTTTCCCATAATCACACGCTGCATATACTCCGTGATGCGGAAGCTGACTGCCCGCTGGCTCGAATTATAGGCTCCGCCAAAGAAACTGTTGCCTTCGTAATAGTCAGGAAGGAGATAGGTAGTGCTGTCGGCATTGAAACCCACGAGCATGAAGTTGCTGGGAGCTTTGTAGACCGAGTCCGTCAAAGTCGCGGAAGCGGGTAGGATGAGTTTGGCCTCATTGACCACCAGGTGGCAGCCTTCGAGGGTGTCGGCCCAGTGGCTTATGTTTGGGAAATATACCTTGACTCTCACGCCACCCATGGCCTGCAAATAGAGAGTTGATTGGCCCAATTCCACTTGATTGTCCAACAGCTGCCCCACAAACTCTGGGCTGCCTTGGGTGTAGTCATGGTCAAAATGGTTGAAGTAGGTGTCTGTTGAGGTTACATAGAAGTTGTAGCGCATGGGCTTTTCGGGGGTGGCGGCATTGTGATAGTACAATTGCAACATGGTATAGGTATTGTTGGTCAAATTGATGGAGCTGATGGCACCATCAAGGTTCACTGGAGCACAAGTCACATGGAGACCTTTGAAATGCTGCTTGAAGAGGTCGGGGCGTGAATATGCCGTAGTGTCGAGATGGACAAGTTTATTGCCCAACTCTTGACTCAACGGAATGCGGATGATGGGCTGTGCTACGGTGTCGGTGCCAATCACATGTACCTTGGTCTTAGGCCGAGGACTGAATGTGTATCCGTTGGCATGGTCAATATTGTCCGTCACCACTGTCGAATGGCTGTAATAGGAAGTTTCAAAAGAGAGTGTGTCCGTTAGCTCAAAGACATGCACTGTTTGCAAAACAGTAGTGTCGCCATAAAAGCCCGCAAGGCAGAGCTGCAGCACCACCGAGTCTACAATGGGAGCGCTGCCAAAGCTCTGACCCGCCACCGAAGGACGAAACTGGGTATAGAATCCGGCTTCGGTGGTACCGAAGACCGGGTCATTCATGGCGCCCAACAAAGCGCTGGTCGCATTTTTCGTCGCCACTGAGTCAAAATAGGAATGGCAGGAAATTTCGGTAGTATCGGTATGGTAGGAGGCAAAATAGTTGTCGTCAGAAACAAGATTGTTGCCAATGGTCTCAGGCGACTTCTTGCACGAGGCAAAGGCCAACGCACCTATCATTAGCACCAAACCAATTAGAGTGGTTGAATAATGTGTTTTCATCAGGTTGAAAATTAGACAAGGTTATTTGTGTGGGATAACTCAAAAACAAGATCCTTATTGCTTTTGAAGCAGCAAGTCGTAAAAATCATTGCAAGCCTGAGCATAATGTACCTGGTCCTGATACGAAAGGACAGGCTTCTTGACAGTCTGAAGATAGGCCGCAACATCGGGATGCAGATGTTCGGTGCAAACTACAATGCCGTCAGAATAGTCGATGGCTGACATGGTCAGGTTGACATAGTTGCCTTCCTTGAAATATTTGAGGTCTTTGGGAGTCATGCCAGGCAATTTCATCATCTTGTCGAACCCAGCCCTAAAACTCTCCTCAAAGCTGTCGTCGTAAATGGAGTAAACAATCTTCGTCTCATTGAAAAGCGGGTTGTCGCGGACGTTCATGGCACGCTTGATGTATGCCGGCATTAGGGCAGAGATCCAGCCATGACAGTGGATGACATCGGGCGACCAGTTGAGCTTCTTCACCGTTTCGATCACACCACGGGTAAAGAAGACACAACGATAGTCATTGTCTTCGCAAAACACGCCCTTTTCGTCATGCGTCATGTATTTGTTTTTGGTGAAGAAGTCATCGTTGTCAATAAAATAAATCTGCATCCTTGCTTTCTGGATGGAGGCCACCTTGATAATCAGAGGATGGTCCGTATCGTTGATGATGAGGTTCATGCCCGAAAGGCGGATTACCTCATGGAGCTGGTTGCGA
>JBGYWU010000169.1:0-5547 GCA_041842265.1 Candidatus Limimorpha sp.
ATGAATTGAAACCATGTCGGGACTTTTGGAATTTGATGCTGTCATCCTGCAAAACGAGGACATGGACGCCGCCTATGTGGAAGTGCCTTTCGACATCAAGGCGGTGTTCGGCAAAGGCCGTCTGATGGTCCACGCCACTTTTGACGGCGAGCCATACGATGGGCAAATTGTGAAGATGGGAACGCCCTGCTTCATTATCGGACTGAGGAAAGACATTAGGAAACGGATTGGCAAGAGCTTTGGCGACACGGTGCATGTTACTTTTTGCGAACGGTAAAATGATTGGCTTATGCCCGAACAGATGGTCAGATAAGGCTTTTTTTCATATTTTTGCCCATTAAACGGAATCCATAAAACAATCTGTATGAAAAACATGAGCTTGACATTGGTCTTTGCGACCGTGAAAGAGGTTGAAGGAGGGCGCCCGTGTGATGCGTGAAATATGGGCTTTAATCAATGGGATGTCGCCGTATCTGCTGCTCGGATTCGGCTTTGCCGGCTTGCTTCACTCTTTCGTTCCGGCAAGGCTGTATCAGCGTTATTTGGGCAAAAACAGTTCCGGCGGCGTGTTGTGGGCTGCGCTTATCGGTGTGCCGTTGCCACTTTGTTCTTGTGGCGTGATACCCACGGCCATGTCGCTGAGAAAGGAAGGTGCCTCGAAAGGAGCCACTACTTCTTTTCTCATTGCTACGCCTCAAACCGGTATCGGCTCCATCTTTGCCACGGCCTCGCTGTTGGGCCTTCCTTTTGCCATCCTGCGCCCTGTGGCGGCACTCGTCACAGCCCTGTTTGCAAAAGCAAACCGAGGATAAGCCGCAACTGTCATTCGGACGGAAATGTTTGGATGCCTTACGGTATGGTTTTGTCGATATGATACAAGACACCGGACGGTGGCTCATTTTAGGTCTGGTTATTGCCGGGTTGATTACAGTGCTGGTGCCTGACGATTTCTTCTTGCGTTTTGCCGAAACATCTCTTGTGAGTATGCTGGTGATGCTGGCCATCTCCATCCCAATGTATGTTTGTGCCACCGACTCCATCCCGATTGCCGTTGCACTCATGCTTAAAGGCATTTCGTTGGCCGGTGCCGTAGCCGTGTCATCGGGCATCGCCATCCAAAACATCCCCGAAGGAGCTATCATCTCCATGCCCATGTGCGCCGAAGGCAACAGCAAGTGGCGTTCTTTCCTCATCGGCAGCTTGAGTGGGGTGGTGGAGCCTCTGGGCGGCCTTTTGGTGGTGCTGATGGCCGCATGGCAGACGTCCATTCTGCCTTATATGCTCTCGTTTGCTGCCGGTGCCATGTGCTATGTGGTTGTCGAAGAACTGATACCTGAAGCCTCGTCGGGCAAGCGCTCCAATCTGGGCACCATAGGCTTTGCCGTCGGCTTCGTCTTGATGATGGTGCTTGATGTGGTGATGGGGTGATCAACCGCTTTGCTGAAAAAAGTTAGGCTGTGATTGAGGAGAAAAATGTATTTTTGTCATCCAATCTAAAAACAAATACTATGATCAACGACTTCATCTACAACATTCCTGTTAAAATTTACTTCGGGCGTGACCAACTGAAACACCTTGGCGCAGAATTGAAAAAATACGGCACGCGCGTGCTGATGACCTACGGTGGCGGCTCCATCAAAAAGATGGGACTGTATGACCGTGTGGTGAAAGGAATCAAGGATGCCGGACTTGAGCTGTTCGAGCTTTCGGGCATTGAGCCGAATCCGCGCATCGATTCCGTCAGGAAAGGGGCGCAAATGTGCAAGGAACATCGCATTGAGGTGTTGCTCGCTGTCGGTGGCGGATCCACCATCGATGCCACCAAAATCATGGCTGCCGGCGCCTGTGTCGATCATGACCCTTGGGACTTCCTCGACCTCAATAAACGCGCTCCCATCGAGCGCGCCTTGCCCATCGTCAGTATCCTGACGCTCTCGGCGACAGGCTCCGAGATGGACACGGCTGCCGTCATCAGCAACCCTGAGACCAACGACAAGATTGGCCGTCTGGCTCCAGCCATGCTACCCCAAGCTTCCTTCCTCGACCCCACCAACACCTTTAGTGTCAGTCCTTATCAGACTGCTTGCGGGTCGGCTGACATCTTGTCGCACCTGTTTGAGGTCTATTTCAACATGAGTCAAGACCTCTATATGCTTGACTGCTTCATGGAAGGCCTGATGAAGACCGTCATCCGTTACACACCTGTCGCCATGCGCGAACCCGACAACTACGAGGCGCGCGCCAATCTGATGTGGGCCTCTTCATGGGCGATCAATGGCTTCGTGAACGGCGGCAAACGGTTAGCTTGGAGCTGCCATCCTATGGAACACGAATTATCGGCTCTGTACGACATCACTCATGGACTCGGTCTCGCCATCCTCACCCCGCGTTGGATGGAATATTGCTTGGACGAGACTACGGTTTCAAAATATGTGCAGTTTGGCGCTAATGTCTTTGGCATCAACCAGAGCCTGCCGCCGATGGACATTGCCCGCCAAGCCATTGAAAAGTTGGACGACTTCTTCTTCAACACCTTGCGGTTGAAGCGCACCTTCCCTGAGGCAGGCATAGACAGAACATATTTCGCCGTGATGGCCAAGAAAGCTGTTGGTGGAGGCACCTTGCCGGGTTTCAAGCCCTTGCAGCAAGCCGATGTGGAGAAAATTTTCGAGATGTGCATGAAGTAGATTCATTATTTGACAATAACGATGGAGCTGACCCAAAAAGGGTCGGCTCTTTTTTCCCAACTTGCCAAAAGGAAAATCTATTTTGTTGTTGTATGGAAAGTTATGTTTCCGCAGTATTGTTACGGAACTATTTATGTTCTTCCCGTTTTGGATTTTTTGGAAACCAGCCTTTTCTGACACGCTCCCGTTGTTGAAAAAGCTCTACAATCGACCACAGGCAAGAAAAAGCAACAACGCCAAGAATCGTCGATGGAATCATTTTTGCCATGAGCAGCGAACCTGTTATACAACCAAGACCTGCCAGTAAGAACACCCACCAGCATTTTGTGCCAAAATAGTATTCAGCTTTGATGACGATGGGATGAAAGATCCCGATACAAAGGAATAAGGTTGCTCCGATGATGATACCAGTAAAGTTCATTTGGTTATGGTTTATTATGTAGTCCCATGATAATTGCTGTTGGTTTTTCGGCGGCAAAAGTAGTGGCTTTCGCTGTTGCCAAATGTCCTCATTTGTGGCGGTTTTTCAAAAGGTTTCATGCCAAAATGTAGTGATGGGCTTATCGTCTTCTCACAAACCCTTCCTTCGACCGTTTCACAAGGTCTTCGGCCTGCAAGTCGGCGAGGACGCGGCTGAGCGAGGGACGGGCGACCCCGAGCACTTCGGCAGTCTTGCTCACACTGGTGATGGTACCGTGTTGGCGGATGTAATCCAACACGCGGTTGCGCAAACCTTTGACGGCGAAGCTCCTCACCTTGCTACTGAGGAAAGTACTGCGGTCGGATAGTTCTCCCAAAAAGCTACGAAGCACCTCGGAGTGTGTCGACATGAACTGAAAGAACGCCTCGCGGTGGATGTACCATACCACGCCTTCGGTGGTCATGAAAACTTCCACGGGGATGGTATTGTCCTTGGCGAAAAGGAAGGCCGGAGCTAGAATCATCGGGGCTTGCAGGCGGTCGATGACGACCTCGCGGCCCGTCTCACTGCCCATGCGGGCCTCAACAACACCCTCGATGAGCAGCATGAGCGAATCGCAAGTGTCGCCGACACGCACCACCCTGTTGTATTCCTTGAAAACCTTACGCTGATAGGGCCACCTCAGCAATTCGGCCAATACTTCCTCGCTGCATTGCGAAAACAATGGAAACTGTTGCAACTCCTTTATCATGACGGACGATTTTATTGGGGCAAAAATAATCTTTTTTTTTCAGGTTGTAACAAGTGTTACCATCCACTTCATCTTTGATGAATAATTTTGCACCATCAATTTCAAGTATTCACATGAAAACCATATTACCATGAACGAAAGAATGTTTTGTTTCCAATGTCAAGAAACCGCCGGAGGAACCGGCTGCAGGATGGCAGGCGTATGTGGCAAAAGTCCCGAAGTGGCTCATGCCCAAGACCTGCTGATTTACCTTTTGAAAGGTATCGGTGTTATTGCCAATTGTCATCCCCATGCTGAGGGTGAGAGTTATTGCGAGAACCGCAAGAACATCCACGCCTTTGTGAACGATGCCCTGTTTTCGACCATTACCAACGCCAATTTCGATGTGGAGAGCTTCTATTCCCGCATCGACCGTGCCTTGGAAATCCGCAATTGGTTCCGCGACCGCGTAACCTCGAAAGGTATCGATTTGCCCAAAATAGATGCCATAGACTGGAACGGTACCCGTGCCAACTATGATGCCAAAACCCAACAGGTGGGCGTTTTGGCCGAAGCCAACGAAGACCTGCGCTCGCTGAAGGAACTGACAATGTATGGCCTGAAAGGTATGGCCGCCTACCTCGAACATGCCGCACGCCTGGGACAGGTGGACTGTGACAACAACGAATATATCCTCCACGCTCTCGGCGAACTGATTACTTGCCAAGATGCCGATGCACTCACCGCATTGGTGCTGAAAACAGGAGAGTGGGGCGTGAAGGCTATGGCTCTGTTAGACAAGGCCAACACGACCGCATATGGCAACCCAGAAATCACTGAGGTGAACATCGGCGTGGGCAACCGTCCTGGTATCCTCGTCAGCGGTCACGACCTCAACGACATCGAACAACTGCTGGAACAGAGCAAAGATGCCGGAATTGATATCTATACGCACAGCGAGATGCTGCCCGCACATTACTACCCAAGGCTGAAGCAATATGTCCACTTGAAAGGCAACTACGGCAATGCTTGGTGGAAACAGCGCGAGGAGTTCGCCACTTTCAACGGCCCTATCCTTTTCACCTCCAACTGCATCGTGCCACCTATGGCCAATGCAACATACAAAGACCGTGTGTTCACAACCAACAGCGCCGGATTCCCGGATTGGAAACACATTTCATCTGATGCCAACGGCAAGAAGGACTTCTCCGAAATCATCGCTTTGGCCAAGACTTGCGCCGCACCAGCTGAGATTGAGAATGGCAGTATCGTGGGCGGCTTCGCACACGAGCAGGTGTTTGCCGTCGCCGACAAGGTGGTTGAGGCCGTCAAGAGCGGCGCCATCCGCAAGTTCGTCGTCATGGCAGGCTGCGATGGTCGCATGAAAAACCGCTTGTATTACGCCGACTTCGCCCAGAAACTTCCCAAGGACTGCGTGATTCTCACAGCGGGTTGCGCCAAGTACAAATACAACAAACTGGCTCTCGGCGACATCAACGGCATTCCACGTGTGCTGGATGCCGGTCAGTGCAACGACAGTTACTCGCTGGCACTCATCGCACTGAAACTCAAGGAAGTGTTCGGTCTCAGCGACATCAACGACCTGCCAATTGTGTATAACATCGCCTGGTATGAACAGAAAGCCGTCATCGTGCTGCTCGCCTTGCTCAGTCTCGGCGTGAAAAACATCCACCTCGGCCCTACCTTGC
>JBGYWU010000170.1:0-6544 GCA_041842265.1 Candidatus Limimorpha sp.
CGCTCCGGTTGACGCAGGGCAGACACACTTTCGCGCCCATGCGCCGCGCCTCGTTGAAGTAGAACCAGGTATGGTAGAAGCCGCCGAAATTATTAATCACGGCCACCTGAAACTCAAGCGGATAGTGGCTTTTCAGATAGAGGCTTTGGTAACTCTCCACCGCGTAGGAGGCCGAATGCGCCTTGGAAAAGGAATAGCCCGAAAACGACTCGATCTGCCGCCAAAGCTCATGCACCAAGTCGTCGGGGTAGCCTTTGGTCTTGCAATTGTCGAAGAAGCGTTTTGTAACTTCTTCAAATTCAAATTTGTCGCGCATCTTGTGACCCATCATGCGGCGCAACACATCAGCCTCGGCCAAATCCAAGCCTGCAAAGTAATGCCCCACCTTGAGCACGTCCTCTTGGTAAATCATCACGCCATAAGTCTCGGCCAGCAGCTCCTTGAGCAAAGGATGTTTGTAATCCACACCCTCAGGGTGATGGAAACGCTTGATGTATTCGCGCATCATGCCCGACTTGGCCACGCCGGGGCGGATGATGGAGCTGGCCGTGACCAAAGTCTTGTAGTCGGCGCAGCGCAATTTGCGCAGCAGGCCGCGCATGGCCGGACTCTCGATGTAGAAACATCCGCAGGTCTCGGCTTTCAACAGTTGGCGGCGGGTCGGCTCGTCCTGCTTCAGCGCGTTGATTTGGTGGATGTCGATGCGGACGCCATGGCTGCGCTCCACCGTCTCCACCGTGTCGCGGATATGGGCGATGCCGCGCTGGCTGAGGATGTCGATTTTGACCAAGCCCAGCTTTTCGGCGGAATACATGTCGTATTGCGTGGTAGGGAAGCCCTTGGGCGGCAAGTCGAGGGCGGCAAAGTCGGTGATGGGGTTCTCAGTGATCAGCACGCCGCCGGCATGGATGGAACGCTGGCGCGGGAAGTCGCGGAGACGGGAGGCGAGGGCGAGCATGTCCTGCCCAAGCCAGCTGTGCCGCGCATATTCCGTCGGATGCCGCTCCATTCGGTCAATCTCGTTTTTTGGCAACCCTAACACCTTGCCCAATTCGCGGCAGAGCGAGTTCTCCTGGAAAGTGACCGTGGCACCGAGGAGGGCGACATGCTCCCCGCCGTATTTCTTGAAGATATGCGCGATGACTTCGTCGCGGTCGCGCCACGAGAAGTCTAGGTCAAAGTCGGGAGGGCTGCTTCGCATGGGGTTGAGGAAACGCTCAAAGTAGAGACCCAGTTCGATGGGGTCCACGTCGGTGATTTTCAGGCAATAAGCCACCACACTGTTGGCACCGCTACCCCGCCCGACATGGTAAAAGCCTTGCGAAATGGCGAAACGCACAATGTCCCAAGCGATGAGGAAGTAGGCGCAGAAGCCCATTCTTTCGAGGATGTCGAGTTCCTTTTCGATGCGGCGGTAGGCGGTCTTGTTGGCCTTCCCGTAGCGGTAAAACATGCCGTCGAAGGCTAATTTGCGCAGCAGTTCGCGGTCATCATACACATTGCCGGTAAAATGCCTCTTGATCTTCACGCTTCCATCCAGGTTGATTTCGCATTGCTCCAAGAGGCGATCTGTGTTTTCAATGATTTGGGGATAAAGGGCAAAGGTGCTCTTCAGCCGTTCGGCAGGCAGAAAAATCTCATCGGGAGTGGCACAGTCTTTGGACTCGATGCGCGAAATCAGCGCATTACAGTCGATGGCACGCAGGCATTGATGCAACCGGTAGTCTTCTGCTTCCGCAAAGGTTACGGGCTGCATGGCAACCATCTTTTCAAAGGACTTGCAGTTGTACAATTTGGTCAGTTGGGAGAAGCGAATGCCGAGAAACTCGTTTTCTTTCAATGAGTTTTGTTTTTGTTTCCCGTAGGGATAAATCACGAAAACATGCTCCCAATCGGATGCCGTTTCGGGATAGGGTTGCCTGCTGAGGTTGTGCCGGGTCAGAAAACGGTTCAGCTCGGCGAAGCCTTCGTTGTTTTTGGCCAGGGCCACATAGAGCAGCTCATTGCCGTTGCGGACCTCCACGCCGAGCACGGGCCGCACGTTTTGTCTTCCGCATTCAACCACAAAGTCTACGGCTCCCATCGTTGTGTTGATGTCGGTCAGAGGCAAGGTGGCGTAGCCGAGGGCGGCGGCCTTTGAGACCAAGTCCGTTATCGGCGTTGTGCCGTAGCACAGGCTGTTATAGGAATGAACTGCCGTTAGCATAAGAGATTTGGTTAGTTTTTAATCAAAAATTCGCCGTAAATTTAATCAAAGTTTTTGAGATGGAATAGGCTTCAAAAACCGAAAATTTTTCCCTGGAAAATTTCGGTTGAAGACAAGAAAAAGACCATCGGTAGTCAATGGTTAATTGTTGAATTGTTAAATTGTTGGATCATTAGTCATTAGTGTCCCGTAAACCTGGGGCGGCTAAATTATGATCAAAGTGTCCCGGAATTAAGGTTTGGGGCAATTTGTTCTTTGCTCTTTGCCATTTTTACGGTGCCTTAGTTTTGTGAGATTGAAGTCCATAAAGATTTTTTCCCTATTTTTGCACCCCAAATCAAAGATTAGGCTACCTAATCGAAGATTCATCGAAGTCAAATGAAGAACATACGGAATTTTTGCATCATCGCCCACATTGACCACGGCAAATCCACCTTGGCCGACAGGCTGTTGGAACAGACCCACACGCTCAACGACAATGAACTTGTCAACCAGGTGCTCGACGACATGGATCTCGAGCGCGAACGCGGCATCACCATCAAGAGCCATGCCATCCAGATGAATTATCTGTATAAAGGCGAGGAATATACCCTAAATCTTATCGATACTCCCGGTCACGTTGACTTCTCTTATGAGGTGTCGCGTAGCATCGCGGCATGCGAAGGTGCCTTGCTGGTGGTGGATGCCACACAAGGCATTCAGGCCCAGACGATTGCCAATCTCTATTCGGCTCTTGAGCACGACCTCGAAATCATCCCAGTGATGAACAAGATAGACATGGACAGCGCAATGATCGAAATAGTTGAGGACCAAATAGTGGACCTGCTCGGCTGCGACCCATCGGACATCCTGAAAGTGAGTGCTCGAACGGGCGATGGCGTTCCCGCTGTGTTGGATGCCATAGTTGAACGCATGCCATGTCCCAAAGGCGACCCCGACGCGCCCCTGCAGGCTTTGATTTTCGACTCGGTGTTCAATTCTTTTCGGGGAATCATCGCTTATTTTCGGGTCGTGAACGGTACCATTCGCACCAACGACCTCGTCAAGTTTTTTGCCACGGGCAAGGAATATAACGCTGACGAAATTGGGGTATTACGGCTGAAGCAAGTGCCAAAGAAGGAACTTGCAGCAGGCGATGTGGGCTATATCATCTCGGGTATCAAGACCTCTAAGGAAGTCAAGGTGGGTGACACCATCACGCATGTCGAACGGCCTTGTGCCGAGCCGGTCTCGGGCTTCGAGAATGTGAAGCCGATGCTCTTTGCGGGTATTTATCCCGTTGACGCGGACGACTATGAGGATCTGCGTGCCTCTTTAGAGAAACTGCAACTCAACGATGCCTCCTTAGTTTGGGAGCCTGAGTCGTCGGCGGCCTTGGGCTTCGGATTCCGTTGCGGCTTTTTGGGACTGCTACACATGGAGATTGTGCAGGAGCGCCTCGACCGCGAATTTGACATGGATGTCATCACAACGGTGCCCAATGTCTCGTTCAAGTGTTTCAAGACCGATGGCGAGACGATAGAGGTACACAACCCCAGCGGTCTCCCCGAGGTGACAAAAATTGACCATATCGAAGAACCCTACATTATAGCCCAAATCATTTCAAAGAACGAATTCACTGGCTCAATCATGACACTTTGCATTGAGAAACGCGGTGTGCTGAAGAACCAGGTGTACCTATCCACCGACCGGGTGGAACTGACTTTCCAGATGCCGCTGAGCGAAATCGTTTTCGACTTCTATGACAAGCTGAAATCCATCTCGAAAGGCTATGCTTCTTTCGATTATCATATAGAGGGCTATCAGGAAGCCGATTTGGTGAAGCTGGACATCATGCTGAACGGAGAGTCTGTCGATGCGCTGTCCACCTTGATTCATCGCGCCCATGCCTATGACTTCGGTCGTCGCATGTGCGAGAAACTCAAGGAATTGATACCCAGACACCAGTTCGACATCGCCATACAAGCGGCCATCGGAGCTAAGATTATCGCCCGCGAGACGGTTCGTCAGGTGCGTAAGGACGTGACAGCCAAGTGTTATGGCGGTGACGTGTCGCGTAAACGAAAACTGCTTGAAAAACAGAAGGCTGGCAAAAAACGCATGAGGCAAGTCGGCAATGTCGAGGTACCGCAGTCGGCTTTCCTGGCCGTGCTGAAACTGGATTGATGTCCCATATAGAAATGATTCGTGTGCCATCTCCAACAACATAACAAATCGAATATCGAATGACCTCTCTTCAATACCAGATTGCCCTGACGCTCCTCCCTGGTATCGGCGATATCAGCGGGAAGAAGTTTGTGCAGTATTGCGGCAGTGCGGAAGCCATCTTCATGGAAACGCGCAAGTCGTTGGAGAAGATTTCGGGCATGCGTGAGGATTCCATTGAGGCCATCTGTCATCCCGAAACCTACTTGAAACGAGCCGAGGAGGAAGTGGAGTTCATTGAGAAAAACGGCATCCGGCCATTATTTTTCTTGGATTCTGATTATCCGCGCCGTCTGTTGCAGTGTGCTGATTCCCCGATGATGCTGTATTACAAGGGCAGAGCCAACCTCAACGCCAACAGGGTGGTGGCCATTGTCGGCACGCGCAACATCTCCGAATATGGCAAGGAGAACTGCAACCGGATGGTGGAGGATTTGGTGTATGACGATGTGCAGATTGTTAGCGGTTTGGCATACGGTGTTGATACTGCGGCACATAAGGCATCGGTAAAAAACGGCATTCCGACAATTGGGGTGATGGGCAGCGGAATGCAGCAGATTTATCCTGCCATCAACAAGGAATTGGCCTCAGAGATGGTGGAGAAGGGTGGCGGCATTTTGACTGAGTGCATGAGTGGCATCCTGCCCGACCGCGAGAATTTTCCGCGCCGCAACCGCATCATCGCGGGCATGGCCGATGCTGTAGTGGTTGTTGAATCGGCGTTGAAAGGCGGATCGCTCATCACGGCCGACTTGGCCAATACCTACAACCGCGACGTGTTCGCCTTCCCTGGCCGTGTTATGGATATCTACAGCCAAGGCTGCAACTACCTCATCCGCACCAGCCGAGCGCATCTTATTGAGGATGTGCTCAACCTCCGCTACGTCATGCGCTGGGACTCCGAGGTTAAAATAGAAAAGCAGACCTCCCTTTTCCGTGAGTTTACAGAAGAGGAAAAATTGATTATGGACTGCTTTGGCGACAACGCCATAGCCAATTTGGACGACATCATCGTGAAGTCTGGCTTGCCGACCACGAAGATAGCCGCCTTGCTATTGAATCTTGAATTTGACGGGGTGCTCATGGCATTGCCGGGAAAAAGATACCAGAAATGTTAGGTAAGGTTATCAAATCAACGGGAAGCTGGTATGTTGTTCTTGATGAGAAGGGACGGCAATGGGAGTGCCGTTTGCGCGGAAAAATTAGGTTGGACGGTATTCGTTCCACCAATCCCTTGGCTGTGGGCGACAATGTGGAATTTGGGCAGGAAACAGGAAAAGAAACCGGGGTCATAAATAAGATTTTTCAGCGCGACAATGTGATTGTCCGCCAGTCGGTCAACCTGAGCAAGGCCTCGCATATCATCGCCTCCAATGTGGACTTGGCTATCGTGGTGGCTACCATTGCGCAGCCACGCACGTCGACAGGCTTCATTGACCGTTTCCTGGTAACCGCAGAGGCTTACCACATCCCTGCTGCCTTGGTTTTCAACAAATGCGACCTATACTCCGACGAGCAGATAGGGGAGATGTGCGAATTGATGGAGTATTATCAAAGTCTCGGCTACACCTCGTTTGGCGTGTCGGCCAAGACAGGTTTTCAAATCGACGAACTGAAGACTTTGATGAAAGGGAAGATTTGCGTTTTCTCCGGCCATTCGGGCGTTGGCAAGTCGGCACTGGTGAATGCATTGGATCCCTCGATGAATGTGCGCATAGGCGCAATCTCTGACACGCATGGAAAGGGCAAGCATACCACGACCTTCGCCGAGATGCACCATCTCTGCTTTGACGCGTGGATTGTGGATACGCCGGGAATCAAGGAGTTTGTGCTTTATGATTTTGATAAGGTGACGCTTGCACAGCGTTTCCCAGAGATGCGAAGCTTGATGTATGAGT
The DNA here is from genome assembly GCA_041842265.1 of Candidatus Limimorpha sp. Classification (GTDB taxonomy): domain Bacteria; phylum Bacteroidota; class Bacteroidia; order Bacteroidales; family F082; genus Limimorpha. The sequence goes on from JBGYWU010000170.1 coordinate 6,310, forward strand.
GCCGTTTTGCCAACTGCACACACACCCACGAGCCCGGATGCGCCGTGAAAGTTGCCGTTGAACAGGGGGAGATTGCAGACTGGCGATATGTGAACTATTTGCGCATGATGACAGATGAAAGCCATGAATCCGTAAAAGAAGAAGGAATATGAAAACCATTGCATTATTTGGGAAAACAATCGCTCCTGAGAACGGGGATTATATGCGGCAGCTTTTTTGGAAGCTGGATGAGGTA
>JBGYWU010000171.1:0-10642 GCA_041842265.1 Candidatus Limimorpha sp.
AACACTATAACATCGGTGTAGCCATCACCGTTGAAATCGCCTGGAAACTTGATTTTTCCTGAATAGTCTGACATATTGCCATTAATCCAATGCGTTTGGTAGGTTTCGTTGTAGTCGTTGGCTCCCCATTCAACAAGAGTAGGATGATAAGATTGCGTTCCGCAGGTGAAGTCAATCTGCTTGAGCCTGTTATAGTAGTAGCCATCAGAATTTTGTGGCGCATGATAGATGAAATTGTAGCGGTAAAGTTCTACCGGCCCATGATTGATGCGGATTGCCGTCAGCAAAGCTGTGTGGTCGTTGGTGTTGTCGCCAACGAAAGAAATTTCCTTGTCCGTGCGTACAACATAGTCGAAATGCACAGTGTAGGCATGGCTGACCCCTGCGCTGTCGTTGGCGGTATATTTAATCCAGTCCAACACATGACAAGCACCACTGAAAGGCTTGTAACGGTATTCCATGTAGTTGCCGTTACGGTCTTCCACACGGTTGAGGAGCCAATAACATACTTTTGAGGTTTCATGGAGTTTGATTCGCGAATCGGACGTATAACCGTAGTAGGCGATGTTGCCGTTGGCCATCCAAACCTTGAACTTTGCGGGGCCTTCGATTCCCTGTTGAGTGTAGGAAACAATTTTGGTTTGGCTGTCGTAGTAGGTTCGGTAGTGGGCTTCGTTGCCGCCGTAAGCACCGGAGCTATTTACCCACATCAAACGTTGGCCATCAAGAAGGAAACGGTCGGTGTCGGTCATCGAAATGCCAGTGATAGCACCGTCGCAGGCTTGCGACTTCCCCGTTCGGGTGATTCTGGAAAAGCCCTGCATATACCAGCACCAGCCCAGCAAGCCATTGCCTCCAATATTGTTGTAGCCTACCGAAAGTGAAGGCTGAATGCCGCCGATACCTTCAGGTACCTGAATGGGTACGGTGTAGGTAGCACTACCGATTGTCGACACATTGACTGCGCCGCCGATGGCACCTACCACCACCTCGTTTTCTGCGAGTGCTTTGACTGCGTTCTGCTGCGCTCTCATACCGAGAGCGGCCGCGCATATTATTAAGGTGTAAAAGTACTTTCTCATTTTTCTTCGTTTTTTTTTGGTTAATGCTTGATGACTTTCCAGATACGAGTCTCGCCGCCCGCTTCGATGTGCAGCAGGTACACGCCCGCCGCATGACCCGACAGGTCGAAGTCGATGCGGTTGCCGCCCAACTCCTTGCGGCTGATGAGGGTGCCTGTGGAAGTGAAGAGCGCAGCTTGCAGCCGCGTGTCTTCGCCAGCGTTGCCCACGCCGACGGAAAATTGTCCCTCGGTGGGATTGGGATAGAGTGTCAATTCCATGCCCCCCACCTCATCGGTTGCGGAGGCCAGCATTGGCGTGGCGGTTTCGGTAGATGGGACTCCTGCCGGCAAATCGGCGGAGCCTCTGCCTTTGTCTCCTCCTGGAGAGAACGAGAGTGTTCGTGAGATGCGGTTTCCGTCGGCATCGTAGTTAAAGGTTACCGTGCCTTGGGCAAAACCCGATACGCAAAGCAGCGTCAGGGTGATTATTAATAATAGGTGTTTCATTCTTGATAAAATTTTTGTGCTTGTTTTTGAATACAGCTATCGCTATTCGAATACCGTATCCCATTGATTGTCAATTATCAAACTTTCATTGAACCAAGCAAAACGCTTGTTGATGGGTATTAGCGAATTGATTCGGCTAGCCGGTTTTCATGTCATGGTCTCTCCGATCAGTGTATCGGTAGAGACCCTTGCTTGGGCTTTTTCAACAAAGTGTCGGCCTTAATGGTGAGCATCCTTTGTCTGTGATTGTCTGTAAAGCGCACTTTCATCTTTGTCCGGTTTTTGAGGGGTCGACTACATGAGTTTTCTCTGTTTTGGACAGGACAAATATACAAGTTTTTCAAACATGCAAGCAGAAAAATCTAATTTTTTACGAAAAAGCCTGCTGTTCTCCATATCTTGATGGAGCGGGGGCAAGATTCCTGAAACTACCAACTCTGGCATTGCATGTTGGCGCATCCCCGTGGGAATTTAAGCCGATTGCACTGGGTCTGCCTCCTCTTGTCTTTGCCCCTTTGTAGGAAAGGATGGTGATGTTATTGGTTGGAAAAGGGTTCCGCTTTGCAATTTCCATACAACTCGGATTTTTGGGATTCGCCCGAAAAGAGACGGCATCTTCGTTTGCATGGGAGCCATCGTTAAGGACTATGCTGTTGCCGGAATCCTGCATATTCTTTCTGGGATTCCATCATGCTGACCCGACAACCGACATACGCCCTGCATTCGGCAGCTTGACCTCCTCATGGGCTACAACAACCAAGGTGTCTCGGTGACTGCGGCTGTTCGGCATCGACTTACAGCAATTCTTTCGTCGAAAGCAACCCGCAGGCGGCGTCGATGTCTTGTCCGCGTGAGGCGCGGATGGTGGCTATGATGCCCTTTTCGTTCAGGGAGTCGCGGAACCAGGTCATCGTGGCGGCATCGGGGCTCTTCAATGGGCTTCCGGGCACGGCGTGGTATCTTATTAGGTTAAATCGGCAACGGGTGCCGCCCAAAAGGCGGGCAATCTCCTTGATGTGGTCCTTGCTGTGGTTGAGGTCTTTGAAGATGATGTACTCAAACGAGAGGCGGCGTTGTCCGTGCCAATCGTGTTGCTTGACGGCGTGGATGACCTCTTTGACGGGATGGCTTTTCTCAACAGGCATAAGTTTGAGGCGCTCGTCATGAAATGGGGTATGCATGCTGATGGCGAGGTTGCATTTCGACTCCACCAGAAAACGCTTGAGGTTGGGGATGAGTCCGCAGGTGGACACTGTAATACGGGTGGGGCTCCAGCCCAAGGCCCACTCCTGCGTGAGGATGTCCAAAGAGCGCATTAGGTGGTCGTAGTTGGCCAAAGGCTCGCCCATGCCCATGAAAACGATGTTGGTCAGCGTGTCAAATTCGGGCAGGCTGAGGATCTGGTTCATGATTTCGGCTGCGGTAAGGTTCTTTTGAAAGCCCTGTTTTCCCGTGGCACAAAAGAGGCAGTCCATCTGGCAGCCCACCTGCGTGGAGACGCAAAGCGTGGCGCGTTCCTTGTCGGGGATGTAGGCCGCTTCGATGAAATGCCCGCCGGCAGGGAAGAGATATTTCTTCGTGCCGTCTTTCGACAGTTGCTCTTTGACAGCAGCCTTCAGCCCTGTTTCGTAGTGCTCTGACAATAAAGCTCTTGCGTTCTTGCTGAGATTGCTCATGTTTTCAAAACTTGCGCAACGCTTTATGTAGAGCCAATCCACCAACTGTTTGCCTGTGAACTTGGGCAGTTCCAGTTTTTCGACGACCTCCTGGATCTCGGCCGGGGTCATGCCTAAAAGTACATGTTTTTCTTCCATGTGGCAAAAATACGATTATTTTTCATACTTTTGTGCTTTCAATTACAATATAAACCATGCAGGTACTGAAATCCAACATAAAGACCGACTCCGATGAGTTCCGCCAGAGCGAGAAGAACTTTCTTGCCCTGATGGAACGGTATCGTGAGGCGATGTCGGCTTCCATGCAGGGCGGAGGCGAGGCGGCCGTGGCCAAGCACAAGAAACGCAACAAGCTGCTCGCCCGCGAACGTATCGACCTCCTCATTGACCCCAACACGCCGTTCTTGGAGCTCTCACCGATGGCGGCTTATGGTACTTATAACAACGACTTCCCTTCGGCGGGCCTTATCACCGGCATAGGGGTCATTCAAGGCCGCGAGGCGGTCATCGTGGCTAACGATGCCACCGTGAAAGGCGGCACCTATATGCAGTACACCGTGAAGAAGCATCTTCGTGCTCAAGAGATTGCCATGGAGAACCACCTCCCCTGTGTCTATATAGTCGACAGCGGCGGAGCTTTCCTGCCCGAGCAGGACTCGGTCTTCCCCGACCGGGACCATTTCGGGCGTTTCTTCTACAACCAGGCACGCATGTCGGCGATGGGCATTCCGCAAATTGCCATCGTGGTGGGCATGTGCACGGCAGGCGGTGCCTACGTGCCTGCCATGAGCGATGAGACCATCATCGTGCGCAACCAAGGCACCATCTACCTTGGCGGGCCGCCTTTGGTGAAAGCCGCAACGGGAGAAGTGGTTACAGCGGAAGAATTGGGAGGCGGCGAAATGCACACTTCGGTCTCAGGTGTGGCCGACCATTTGGCTGAGAATGACCGCCACGCCATGCAGATTTGTCGCAACATCTTCAAGACCTTGGAGAAGTCGCAACGGCAGAAACTAGACATGCTGCCCGTTGAGGCGCCCTTGTACGACCCGCACGAACTCTATGGCCTTGCGCCCATCGACTTCCACAAACCGGTTGACCCTAAGGAAATTATTGCCCGTATCGTGGACGGCAGCCGCTTCCAAGAGTTCAAATCGCGTTACGCCACCACTATCGTTTGCGGCTTCGCCCATCTGATGGGCTATCCCTTGGGCATTATTGCCAATTATGGCGTATTGTTCTCAGAATCAGCACTGAAAGCTACCCACTTTATCGAATTGTGCTGCCAGCGCAACATTCCGTTGGTGTTCTTGCAAAACATCACGGGCTTTATGGTCGGCAAGCAGTATGAGCAGGGCGGTATAGCCAAGGACGGAGCCAAGATGGTGCATGCGGTCTCCAACGCCAACGTTCCCAAGTTTACAGTCATTTTCGGCGGTTCGTTTGGCGCGGGCAACTACGGCATGGCAGGTCGCGCTTACAGCCCAAGGCTGCTCTTCATGTGGCCTAACGCAAAAATCTCCGTCATGGGCGGTGAACAGGCAGCCAATGTGCTCGCCACAGTGAAGGAAGACCAATACAAATATAAAGGTTTGGAGGCCCCGAAGGACGAAATCGCACAGCTGAAAAAGGACATCTTGGCCAAGTACGACCACGAAGGCTCGGCCTTCTACAGCACGGCTCGCCTCTGGGACGACGGTATCATCGACCCGGTCGACACGCGCAAGATTCTCGCCATGGGCATTGCCGCATCGCTGAACCAACCCTTCCCGCCGCAACAGTTTGGAGTGTTTAGGATGTAATTATTTTCGGAATATCACTTGACCCATAAAAAGATGAAAAAATCGATGTTATTATGTTTCTTATTGCTGTCATTTTTCAGCATTTCGTCATGCAATTCCTCTGAGGTCCAAACTTCTGTTCAACAAAGGATAGCTATTGTTGAAACGAACGCGGCTGATACCTTAGATGCTGTTCGTGCCGATTCGGCGACCTTTTATTCTGAGTTCATCAACAAGAACAATTGTTTCATTCTCGTTTCAAAGCCAGAATATCGGCTTTATGTGTGCGAAGTGGTGAATGACGACACCATCAAACGCGTACATTACCCCGTTTGCATTGCCTTGAACAAAGGCCAGAAACAGAAAAAGGGCGACATGAAGACACCGGAATGCACAGCTGCCAATCCATTCACCATCACCGAAATCAAGGATGCATCGAAATGGACACATGATTTCGGCGACGGACGAGGCCAAATACTCGCTTACGGCAATTGGTTCATGCGTCTGAAAACGCCCGGGCATTCGGGAATTGGCATCCACGGCAGCACCAACAATGAAAGCTCTGTACCGGGACGCGGCAGCGAAGGCTGCATCCGTTTGCGCAATGACGATTTGGATGAATTGAAGGCCAAGTATGCTTTCGTCGGAATGCCTGTGGTGATTTTGGCTGATCTTTGAGCAGATTTTCTCTGGACAGGCTGGCTTATTGGCTGAGGCTGATAAACTGTTGCCTTTCCTGATAATTCCATTTGTTATCTGCGGAACAAACGCTCAGATGGTCATTGCCGCCGATGCGTTTCAGTTGTGACAGCAGAATGTTGTTGTCTTTGAAATGGGCCTTGAATTGTTCATTTTCAATCACGACATAGTCAAAATCCCAAGTGAAATCGGACTCCAACAAGTTGTCTTTGTCGCTCATCACTGTGAAACCTTTCCGTTTCATCTGGATAAAAGGGCCGTTTTGAGCATAACCGCACAAACAAAGAATCTTGGCTTCGCGCGAAATGTCGAGCGAGTCAAGCACGAGGTCAGCATCTTGAATATGCTGGTATGAAGTCAAGGCATAGTTCTCAGAAACGCGCCTATTGAGCTGCGACTGCCTGACTCGGATGAGCATCACAGCGCAAACGGCACCTACAGACAGCGCGCCCCAGACCATGGGGAATTTTGGAAAAACATTGAGAGCCAAGATGATCATGATCAATAAGGGAAGAAAAAACGTGTCGATGAGGTAATAGTCATGATTGGGCAATTGCTGCATCATAGCCACGCTGAAAAGCAGCCAGCCGAAGGTTTCAATAAGCGGAAGCCACCATATGGAAAGCGAGTGTGGCGAGGAAGCTTTCTCTTTTCTGAGCAGCTTGAAGATACCAAAACCAACCGACAACACTGCAATCAGCATAAAGGCATGATATTGGAAGCATTGTATATAATGGAACATCCATTTGTGATAAGTGTCATTCAAAAGTTCTTTGGCATCTTCCCAATTCTCCGGAGGCTGCAGTTCGCTCAAGAAAATGCTGCCATGGTTAATACGCAAGTGCCTGTTCAAAAAAAGTAGGTTGAGAACAATACCACAGCGATGGGCAGGCTCGTTATTTTGTCGAGGAAGGAACTTTCCTTGCGAAATGCCCGTAGCAATTCGAAACAAGCAATGGCAATCAGCTCGATGGCGAAGGTGGTTCGCATGAGCATGGCAAGCGTAAGAAAGGCGATACAGCAATGGAAATGCTTGCGCAACCCACCGTCATGATATTGCAAGTAAAACCATAACCCGATAATTCCCAATGACAAGGAAGGAATGTCGGGAAGAAATCCATTCAGATAATAGGCATAGACCGGAGAGCAGAGGGTTATGGCCGCAACCAGTATAGACTTCGTCACGTCTGAGGTGATGTGATAGGTCACTTTTTAAAGGAAAAATAGGCCAAAAAAACCGCAAAGCAGAGTCCAGAGGCGGAAGACCCAAGGCGAAGTGGTACCCAACAACTTCATCAACAAGGCAATGCACCATTCGTGGATCGGGAAATCGACGGGAGTGACGGTGTTGTCGTAAGCCTTGTGCCACCAACCCGATAATTGCTTGTTGTAAATCATCGTTTCGGGATGGAACAAGTCGAAACCGTTGTTTATGAATCCAAGTGAGAAGGTTTAACGGTCTTGCTCCGCCCAGGCATGGATATGGGAAGGAGATTCATTCATGTAGCTTCTCAGTTTGAATAAGCCTGCCGCCACAAGGAGCATAATGGCAATGACATGGCTTAACCTTGAGGTGTGGCAACCGTTTTATCACGGCTTCATGTTAAGATCCCAAACTTCTTCCAAATCAATATCCCAACCTGCCTTCAAGTCCAAAGTGTCTTTGTATTCAACAATGATTTCGGGCAAAATGCGATGATGGTAGTTTCCGGTACTCCACTTGCCGTTGCCGTCTGCGTCGAGAATGGCGCGAAGTTTGTATTTGGCAGGCAAAAGGTAATCAAACATCACCTCCTGCTTCGTGGTGATGGCTTCCTGTTTCAGCACCTTGCCGCCCTCGTCGGTGAGTTGTACGACAACCTGCCTCATACTCTCAGGCGGCACCACTGTGATGTAGATGTTGCCATAATCGTCATCGTTCAGTACGTGAAAACCGGCTTTGAAAGGTCCGTTGGTGCGCCCACGGATGCCAAAAAACACCGAGTCAGGCACCTCGAAACTGTAGCTTGAATCGGACGAAAAAGGTGTAGCCAGTCGGTATTGCAGGCCGTATTCGTCGGCAGGCTCAAAGGCGAGCCGATCATAACAAACCGTAGTGTCGCACTTGAAGACTGACGAATCACGCATTTCATACTTCACGATGGGCTCTGAGAATTTCAATATCAAGTCTTCTCCTGGAACCAAGCCGCCACGACCCAAAAGGTTGTTCCTGACCTTCAGTGTTTCGGGCTTTTTGTTTCCGATATTTTTGTCTTTGAATTTCAGACTATAGCGCGACGAGTCGTTAATGATTGTGTCGTATTTCACCTGCACCCAAAGGCTGTCCTTGACATTGGGCGTGAAGTACCACCAGGTGGTGTCATGGTCGGGCGAATGCAATGTTACCAGACTGAAAGTGTCGGGAAGCATTTCGGGGGTCATGATGACGGCCTCCTTGGCGGGATGGCGGAACACGAAGCGCAGCAAGCCCTCCTCGACGAGTTTCTTCTCCAAAAGTACCTGTGTGGAATCAGCCTCTGCGAACAAATAGAGGGTAAGGTTCAAGGCGTTTTGGTCATACATTTCCGTCTCAAAAGCGATAGTATCCGATGGTTTTGAAATCGTATCAATTGCAGCCGTATCCATCTCCGTCTGTGGGATAGAGTCATCATTCAGTAAAGTAGTGTCAACGGCAACGGAATCAACGATTTGCGGTTTTGGTCTTTGTGGGTAGGAGGCAGGCACTAAGGTGTCCAAAAACGCCACCTCCTCGTTGGGCAGGTCGAAATAAAGATTGGCATTGGCGTCTTTCAAGGCAAAAACAAGGTACTTATTGTCGGCCAAACCGTTGAGTTTGAAGTTGCCTTCTTTGTCGGTCTTGGTGATGTAGTCGGGAATCGTGGCCAGAGGGAGCGAGTCCAAATTGTCTCGGTCGGCGGCATACAAGGAAACATACACATTTTCAACGGGTTTCTTGTTTTCCGCATTCAAAACTTTTCCCGCAATGCTGAGTGTGTCGATACAATCGCCGGTCGCAAAGCTGTAGACATAGTCCTTGAACAGGTTGCCCTCGTGCAAATCCTTGATGGCCGTACCGAAATTGATGGTATAAGTCGTATTTGCCGCAAGGCCTTCCTTGAACTTGATGACCACCGTCTTGTTCTTCAGTTTGATGTCGGGCTTCTCCGTCATTGGCGGCGAAATCAGCACATTTTGGCTGGCGTTATCAAGGGTGATGTACTCGTCGAAGGTGATTTCTATCTTCTTTTCGATGAAGTTGACACTACGGTTCTGTGGCACAGCCTCAACCACTACCGGAGGCATATTGTCCTTGGGTCCGCCCGTGGGTGCCACCGCATTGGCACAACGCTGGGCGAGGGAAGCCGTGAGCAGCAGACCCACTGCCATGAGAATATGTTTCAACTTCCGAATCACGGGGCAAAGATACGATTTTGGGAAGCCCTAACAGGCAGAAATCTTTCAATAATCTGACGAAAAATTCATAGAAACTCATAAATTAATGATTATCAATAATTTTAATATGTTTTCCATTGATCGCTTACGAAGCGATCCAAAAAAAGAGTTCAAGAGCCTGCGTTTCTTGACAAGCATTCCAAATGGTTTTTTTATCTTTGCAAGTTATTTTTTCAGAAATTCAAAAAAACAGAACAACCATGTTTAGAACGCATACATGTGGCGAGCTTCGCCTTTCGGATGTCGGCAAGGAAGTGACTTTGGCCGGTTGGGTACAACGCATTCGTGACAAGGGATCCCTCGTCTGGATTGACCTCCGCGACCGCTATGGCATCACACAATTGTTCCTACAAGAGGGAGTTAACGACCCCGGGCTGATTGAACAAGCACGCTCCTTCGGCCGTGAGTACGTCATCCAAGTACAAGGGACCGTCATCGGACGAGAGTCGAAGAACCCGAATATGCCTACAGGAGAAATCGAGTTGCGCGTGTCGCGTTTCACCTTACTCAACGTGAGCAAGACACCGCCTTTCACCATCGAGGATGCGAGCGACGGTGGCGACGACCTGCGCATGAAATACCGCTACCTCGACTTGCGTCGCAACCCGGTCAGAAGCAATATCGAGCTGCGCCACCGCATGGCCATATTGGTGCGCAACTACCTGAGCAGCCAGAATTTCTTGGAAATAGAGACCCCCATGCTCATCAAATCGACCCCTGAAGGTGCCCGCGACTTCGTGGTACCCTCACGCATGAATCCCGGCGAATTTTACGCCTTGCCGCAAAGTCCGCAGCAATACAAACAGTTGCTCATGGTGGCCGGAATGGACCGTTACTTCCAAATTGTCCGCTGTTTCCGCGACGAGGACCTTCGCGCCGACCGCCAGCCCGAGTTCACGCAAATCGACTGCGAGATGTCGTTTGTAGAACAAGAAGACGTGCTCAACACCTTCGAGGGCTTGACCAAACATCTCTTCAAGGAAATGAAGGGAATCGATTTTGGCGATTTCCCGCGCATCACCTGGCATGATGCCATGAAATACTACGGCTCTGACAAGCCCGACATCCGCTTTGGGATGAAATTCGTAGAGTTGAACGATGTCGCCCAGGGCAAAGGCTTCGGCTTGTTCGACAATGCGGAACTCATTGTCGGCATCTGCGCCGAAGGCTGTTCGGAATACACCCGCAAGCAACTTGACGCCCTGACGGAGTTTGTGAAACGTCCCCAAGTGGGGGCCGGCGGCATGGTGTATATCAAATACAACAGTGATGGCACCTTCAAATCATCGGTTGACAAGTTCTTCTCTCCCGACGACTTGAAACGCATGGCCGAAAAGTTCAACGCCAAGCCGGGCGACCTGATGCTCATCCTTTGTGGCGAAGCGATGAAAACCCGCAAGCAGCTCAACGAACTGCGTCTTGAAATGGGCAATCAGCTCGGACTGCGTAAACCCGACGAATAC
>JBGYWU010000172.1:0-6285 GCA_041842265.1 Candidatus Limimorpha sp.
ACCGTAAGAATTATGAAACGCATATCATTATTATTTTTATGTTTGGCAGCTCTTTGCTGGCCGGCATTTGCGCAAGTTGACCTGGGGTTTGGGACAGTGGAAGCCACTGAGACCAACCGTTATGTCGACTTCAAGATGATGCGTGACGGCAAAAAGATGCCCTATTTTGGGCTGCTTGGCGACGACTGCAAATGCTATGAAATCGTCAATGGCGACACTGTGGAGATCCGTATCGACAGCCTGGTCGACATCAGCAGCAAGAAACAGGTGTCAAACAACCTGACCATCATCCTGTTGGCCGACCAAGGCATGTCGCTCAGCGAGGCCGATTATTTGAAGCTGAAGGAGGCCATCGTGTCGTTTGTCGACGCGCTCCCTCCTTATGTCAAGGTGTATATCTCCATGATGGGTACCGGTGTTACTGAAACCGAGCGCGTGTATGGCGGCGAGAGCATCAGGACTTACGTGCGCCGCGACAACATGGTGGAAAAATCGACGGAAGAGAAGTCCATCTACGCCTCCATCATTTCCAAAATCCAGGAGATCGGCAATTTGGATGAAAAAGACAGCTTCTATCCCGATGTGCACCATAATGTTGAATTGGGATCCGACACGGTTTCCGAAAAAATGCTTTTCGTGTTGTCGGGCAGGGTGGAACAGGACGAGGACGAGGACTTTTTCCGCGACAAGCTCCTGTTCAACAACCCCGACTACCTCACCATCCCCGACAAGTTGAAAGCCATCTACTGCATTTACTTCGGCAGCGACCTCGACGAAGAGATGGAAAACGAGTTCAACTTTATGTGCCATCGCACCCCGGAGGGCCGTTTCTATTCCAACTATTCTGTCGACTCGTTGAAGGGCATGCTGTTGGGTGCCATCGATTCCATTGCCATGGACTACCGCATGTATTATTCCGTAGGGAAGAAGGTAATCTACAACGGGCAGCCTCTTTCGCTCTATGTCGGCATCAATAAGGCAGGAGCCCACGGCGTGAAGCAATATTCCTTCGGATCGGCATTGAAACCTGTTACTTTTGTCCCGATGGAGCATCCCTCGATGGCCCAAAGCAAATGGTCGGGCCTTTTGTTTGGCCTGCTGTTGGGTGTTGTTCTCATCGTTTTTGCGTACATCATCATGCAGTTCCTCGTTCCCATGTTGCAATACAAGTGCTTCAAGAGGAAATATGTCAAGAAGTTTGACCCCAAAGTGATGGCCAAAGACGGGAGGGACGTGGTCTTGCAACAATGCTATTATTGCAAGGACGACTTCCAAGAAGGCGATGTCATCGTAACCAAATGCAAGCACACCGTGCATTGGGAATGCTGGGAAGAAAACCACGACCGCTGCCCCGAATACGGCCTCAACAGTTGTAAGGAAGGCTTCTACTTCTACAACCGCAATCGGCTTACCGACGAGCGCAATTCCCCATACTTCACCTCTTGGCTGCTTTATGGTTTGGCCGGCGGCTTGATTTCTTGGATTTTCTTCAAGCTTATTCCGAGCGGTGGTTTCCTCGGAGGACTGTTGCGTTGGATCATCGGATTGTTTGAGGGTACTGACAGCACCCATGTCAACGAATACCTTTGGAAGATACAGCCGCTGCTGCTTTGCGGCCTCATCATGGGCTTTGTCATCACTTTCCTCTTCAGCTATCTGATCGAGTTTCGCAAGAAAACCTTTAAGATCATGTTAATGGTAATGGCACGGTCGGTGGGCAACGCCATCATTGGCTGTTTGGCCTTCCTTTTCGGCGCAGCGGTCATCATTGCCTCGGGAAAGTACAGCAATTGCTGGTGGATCGACTGGGTGCCGTGGCTCTTCTTTGGTTGCAGCATCACCTGGCTGCTCTCGTTCAAGTCTGACATCAAGTTCAAGGAAGCCTTCCTTGGCGGCCTGATCTCGGTGGCGCTCAGCTTCGTGGTCATCTATGCCCTTGGGTCGTCGGTGCCTGTTGTCGGTGTGCTGGCCTTTATGATTTATGCCGCTGGCTTGGGTGCCTCCATCGCCGTGGTGCACCATACCTCGGAGAACTACTACCTTTACATCGAAGGCCCCACCAAGACACGCGACATTGCCATCTACAAATGGATGAATGTGGCTGGTGGTTCCAACCATGTTACCATTGGCAGCTCGCCCAACTGCGTCATTGAAATGAACTGGGACGACAGCAGCGAAATCCGGGAGAAACAGGTGGAGCTCTACATAGAAAACGAACATCCCTATTGCCTCGCTCTCACCGAAGGTACCACCTTCGGCAACGAGCAGCGTGTCCTCAAGGAGGGCGACTCCATCCTCCTGGTTCATGGCAGCTGTTTCACCATTGGCAATACCAAATTCACTTACATAGAAAAGGACAAATAACGAAAAACCTGAATGATATGAAAAAGCTATTTCTTATTCTCATGATGATGTCTACTGCCGCTGCTGCATGGGCACAGTCGCAGCTTTCAACGGTCAGAGGCAAAACCAAAGACGGCAAAACCATCAAGGTGGACTATTACAAAGGCACAGTCGAAGATGTTATCCAGTCGGTGAAATACCAACTTGTCGACGAGTTGCAGTCCAACGTGAATGAACTGCAGGGCAGGACCAAGACATTGCAGGGCAAGTTGGACGATGCCAACGCCCAGGTGAAGCAGCTGCAAAAGCAGTTGCAGAACTCCGGAGGCAACCAAGCAGAGGAACAACGAATCCGCAAGCAATTGACCGAAAAGGAAACGCAAATCACCAAGTTGAACAACGATATCAAGGCCCTCAACGAACAAATCGCCAATCTTCAGAAGGACGACATGAGCGAAACGCTTGCTTCATTGCGGCAACAGCTCAACGAGAAGGAAGCCTTGGTTACTTCTCTGAACAAACAAGTCGTCAACCTGAATTTGGAGGTGAACAGCCTAAACAACGACAAGGAAGCCTTGAACAAGCAAATTGAGATGCTCTCCATGCAAGGCGACAAGGCCGAAGAGATGCGTGAACTCAACAATAGGATGGCCGAAAAGGAGGCGCAAATCACCAAGTTGAACAACGATATCAAGGCCCTCAACGAACAGAATGCCAATCTTCAGAAAGATGGCACGAACGAAACGCTTGCTTCTTTGCAACAACAGCTCACCGAGAAGGAAACTGTGGTTGCTGCCCTTAACAAACAAGTGGTCAATCTGAATATGGAGGTGAACAACCTCAACAAAGACAAGGAAGCCTTGAACAAACAAATTGAGATGCTCTCTAGGCAAGGCGACAAGACGGAAGGGATACTTGAGCTCAACAATAAGGTGGCCGAAAAAGATAATCGAATCAATCAGTTGAACGAGCAGATTGCCAAACATGAGCGTACCATCGATTCGATGATGAGAAACAAGACCGTTGTTGTTCCATCCGACAAAGAGAAACAGTTGCAGCAACTCAGGGAGCAGATTGCCGCCAAGGACGCCGCAATCAATAGCTTGAACAAGCAGATAGCCGACTTTGGCAAAGGCATTGGCAAACCTGCAAAAACGCCAGTCGTCGGACTCGAATTAGGATTGGGTCCCGCTTTCATGCGCGGTAACATGGAGGAAGGCTGGGCCAAAGACCCCAAATGGTGCAAGAAAGTTGATGTCTACTACGGCACGGCGTGTCTTTCCGATGGTTTCCCCCTCTCGGTGGAGGCGGGCGTGGGCATACGTGGCCTCAAATTGTCGGCAATTGGAGCCGCTTGCGAGCAATTATTCAACCGCACTGATGCCGACGGCGACAGCTATCAGGCTCTCTATTCGTTTGGCAGCCGCCAAGAAAGCCTCTCCCTGACTTATGTCGAAGTCCCGTTGCGTCTTTGCTTCGGTCAGCCAGGCAAAGACCGCGTAAGCGTTTATGCCAAACTCGGCATTACCCCGTCCATCAAGGTCGGCACCAAGTTCAATGGCCAAGGAACTTACAGTTTGAAAGGTTATTATCCGCAGTGGGACGTTACCCTTGAGAACGTTACAGAACTTGGCTTCGGCACCGAAACGGACTGCTATGCCGGCGTGGAAGCCCCTAACGCGAAAAGCTTTGTCCTTTGGGGCAACATTAGCATGGGTGCTTATCTGCCTTTCAAAGGCACTCCCGTCATGCTCAATGCCGGCTTCAACCTCGACTTCCCCTTCATGGGTCTTGCCGATACTGATACAAGCCATCTCGGACTTCCTAATGGCATAGGCTTGCTATACAACAGCGGCAAGGTAGCGATTCCCAGTATTGAAATCGGACTTGTATACACCCTGAAATAAGCCCCTTTGTCATGGAAGTGCTTGAAATCAAGGAATGGGGTAAGGAAGTCTTCGACCTGCTGTCGTGGTACAAGACGGACACCGTAAAGAATGCCAAAGTGATGGTGGTCGGAGCCGGTGCCTTAGGCAACGAGGTGCTGAAGAACCTTGCGTTGTTTGGCGTAGGCAATATTTATGTCGTTGATTTCGATACCATCGAATACAGTAATCTGACGCGATCGGTGCTTTTCAGGGAGGAAGATGCCGACAAGGGCTATTTCAAGGCTGAGGTTGCCGCCCGCAAGACACTCGAAATCAATCCGAACATCAACGTGCAGTACATTTGTGGAAAGCTCAATACCGACGTGGGCTTGGGCCTCTATCGCAGAATGGATGTCGTTGTCGGGTGTCTCGACAGCCGTTTGGCCCGTTTGCAACTCAACCGGCTTTGCATGCGTGCCAACGTGCCTTGGGTGGAAGGCGGCATGGAGAACCTCACGGGCAACGTGCGCGTCTTCAAGCATGGCAAGAACTGCTATGAATGTGGCCTGACCGAAAATGCCAAGCAGAATATTTTCCACCAGCTTTCGTGCGCGGGAGTGGCGCACCGTAATGAGAACGTGGGGCGCATACCCACCACGCCGGTCATCGCTTCCATCATTGGTGCCATCGAAGTGCAGGAAGCCATGAAACTGATCCACAAGGAGGAAGTGCAGTCGGGCGTGTTCTCCACACTACTCGGCAAATGGTTCCATTACGAAGGCATGCACAACCATGTCTCCGTCTACGACTCCAACGCCTATTTCGACGACTGCCCATCGCACGAGCGCTGGAACGACATCATGAAAATGCCCGCATTAAGCGCCGACACGCGCATCAACGATGCCTTTACCATGATCAAGGAAACGCTCAGTGTGAACGAGGTGGAAATCAACCTGCGCAACGACAGGTTTGTGGACATCATCGTTTCGAAGAACGACAACCAGCGTTTCTCGCCCATGTTGCCCGAGTCGAAGATTTCGGACTACATCGACGGCAATTTCGACTTGTATACCCGTTCACGTTCCGAGTTGAACCAGAACTCCTTCGAGAACATCGACGACTCGTTCCCTTATCAACGTCTTACTTTAAATCAAGTCGGCATACCCTATCTTGATGTGATTGAAATAACTACCGAAAAAGGTGTTCACCACCTCGAATTGAGTGGCGACGAACACCTTTACCCCTTCATCGTAAAATGACCTTCGCCATGCCAAGCATTGAACAAGACCCGAAAACAATGGAAATTGCAGCCGAACAATTGTTGATGACCTACTATCCCGAAGTGGGGGATTGGAAAGCCGACCATTGCAGTTTCTTCTCGCGAAACTACACGGGTGACTTAAAGTCGGTCAATGTCAATACCCGAACGGTTTCGCTGTCGCGCAACGGCATGTATGACATCCTGCCCGAAAAGATGTTCTTTGATGTTGATGAGTTGCGATTTATGGAGCCCCGCGATTTTGCGTTGAAACTTAGCGAGATATATGAAAAGGAGAAGAACGTAAGGGACTGTTTTATGCCCTTTGATTCGTTTTTCTTCAATATGTCTCTCAGGCTCCATACGGTTGTCGGTCGCATGATTGACGACAGGGTGCCGTTGTTGCTGGGTCTGCTGTTCGGTTATGACATAGAGGCAGAACCTAATGAATATGTACGGCTTTTGGCTCCCTTGCTGCTGAATGCGACCGAAATACGTGCTGACTTTGAACTATTGGCGCAAGTTCTTTCCACAATACTCGAATGTACGGTGGATTTCAAGCTAATCCGTCAGGATGGTGTGTTTTTCATCGTCAATAAACGGAATCTCAACAGCAAGGAGTATCTGGCTTTCATGAAGCAACTGAAGCCGTTGTTCGACTTTGTCGGTTATTGGTTCGTGCCCATGCAGATGGATTGCACCTATAAGGTGAAGGATTATCATCAGCCCTTTGTGCTCTTCACCGAAAAGGCACTTGTTCTCGATTATAACACACAGATATAATTTTTTATTTAATTGAAATACAAGACAATAAGA
>JBGYWU010000173.1:0-4040 GCA_041842265.1 Candidatus Limimorpha sp.
CATTATCTGGTGACAAAGTATTCCTCTCGCGATACACGAATCCTAACGATTTCAATTTATTTTTGCGTTCGGATTCCTGTTGTCTCAGTAATTCCCTTTTCTTTTTTTCCATCAAACTATCATAAACATCTCGTCCCTCCTTGTCTTTACCTAATTTCTTTCTAAGGAATTCCGTCATGTACACTTCTGTTGGATAATATTTAATATTTCCAATTCGTTCCTTATAATCATCAGAACCTTCTCTCACCCAATCAAATCCATATTCGCCACGCCAATCCGTGCAAGGGCGGAACTTCACAATGCAAGGGACTTCTTCTACTTCGTTTTTTTCTGAAGCGAATCCTTTTGTGCCTTTTGCTGCTTCTCCTGCCATCTTATTCAATTTTTTATAAAGTTACATTCTTCCATCTCATCGCATCCTATGCCCTTGCAGTTTTTGTATAAGGCTTCGTAAACGGCTTGGGCCATCAGTTCGGGGTTGTATTTGGCCACATCTTCGGGATGGGTCAAGTATAGGTAGTTCACCTGCACGGCATGTTTGTGCAAGGGGTTATTTTCATTCAAAAAAGGATTGCTTGCCGAACGGCGCACACCGAGGCACTTCAGGCCGGTGGCCTTGGCAATGCTGTGGCTGATGCGGCAAGCCAAACACAAGGTGATGCGTTCGTCGTCCGACAGGCGGAACGCATAGTCGGAATTGGGAAAGATTTTGCGGTCGTCTTTTCCGTCGGAACTGCTCACATAGGTGCAAACGCCATCAGTGTAGGCCTTATCGGGAGGCAGCGGCAGATAGTGCTCGCATGGAGCCATCAAGCCTTTGAGGGAGCAAACACCATCGTGGTGCAGGCTCTCCGCATTGCGGCAGGCAGCCTCGTCGCAGTAACGGCAAGGGGCGGCGCTGAAGCGGTGGGCCAGAAGAATAAGATAGTCGTTCTCTTCGTCCATCACGCCCAACTTGTCCTTCAGATCGTAGCAAGGCGTGCCGTCTTTCCTGCGGAAACAACGGTTGTAGGCTTCCTCGTGGTATTCACATTCAACCATGCCGTCCTTGTTGGGCAGACACATCAGTGGGCTATGGTCCAAGGCTTCGTTGCGCCGGCAGACAAAACGCTCGGTGCGGAATGGGCAGCGGTAGTCTTCGCCGCGTTTTTTCCACACACCGCCCTCGGCGCAGCTGAGGTTGCGGTGGCAGTCGGGGCCACAGGCGGCCAACTTGTCGAGCACGGCTTGCGCGTTGCTTTTCTTCAGCTTGCGCATACAATGTGGCTCATTGTGGCTCACAAAGTTCATGCTCTGGCTCTTGACAGATTCAAAAATCTCGGCCAATTTGTCGCTCATTTGCTGTGCCCACCGCGCTTCACCGATGGTTACTGGGAGGTCGCCAGCAGTGGTGAAGGTATAGCCACGGTCGGTGCAGCCATAGCGTCCGCAGAACTTGCACTTCTCCTCATCGTAGGCGGCAAGTCCTGTGGCGTTGGCCAACACCAGCTTAGGTTCTATTTTTTTCGGTTTCCACTCCATGGTTGGTATTTCTATCTTGACAATTAAGGTAAGATTGTGATTACGCCGCCCCAAAGGCATTGCAGGGTGTCGGTGTTGAGCAGTGCAGGGGAACCATCCACCAAGAGATCAGGTTTTCCCGGTGCCCAAGGGGCGATGGTGTTTGGAATGCAGGGCTGCGGTGTCAGCACTCCTAAGGCAGCTGAGGTGGCAGCGGCCACCTGTGGGTTGGATAAAGTCATGCACATACCGAACGAGGGAATGTTGACCAAGGACTTGTGATCCATGATGTTGGCCATCTGTGGGCCTTCAACGAAGGCCTTTCTTGAGGGTGTTACCACAAGAGCGGATTGGCCGCCCATGGCGAAGGGACAAATCATTTTGGCGCCGCTGGCGACGAAACTCCGGCCGATGGGAGTTGCAGAAGGAGGCGGCAACGGTGCCTTGGGAACGGTGTTTTCTAAATTCCGTCCGTTGTAGGTCAAGTTCTCCATCAACTGCACATCCTGTGCGTTCAGCTCGGTGAGTTCGTGAATCAAATCCGTCTTGAAAATCCATCGCGAATCCAATTCCTCTCTTTTTGCTTTGATTTGCTTCTGGAGTTCATCGTGTTTGGCCCAATCATCCTGCATCGCCTTTTTTGTCTCCTCCACATAATCCGCCTTGATGGACTCATGGTCAACCGAACTTTGATGGGTGGGGGTTATCTGCAATTCACTGAGTTCCTTATCCAGTCTGGCTGCTTCTTCCCTTTGGGCGGCGGCAGCTTCACAGTCTTTATCTGCCAGATAATCACTCTTATACACGTGGAGCAAGGTGCCGTCCAACTTGGCCGAATCGGAGGCATTCTTTCCAAGATCTTTGTCAATCACCATCTGATACATTTCAGCATCATGTCGATAATTGGCAGCTGACTCGTCAAGTCGAGCAGCCTCAGCATAACAGTTATCCCGTTGCTTGGCCAAGCTGTCCAAGGGTATATTATAGGCACGTTGAGCCTCTGGCGACCATTCGGAAAATATCTCAGGTGGTGGAATTACCTTTCCCATCGCTCGTTCTCCTCCTATTTTTAGTTGATTTTCACCATTGAACCTTTAATGTTGACATCTGCGTCGCCGTCGACATTGATTTGCATGGCTTTCACAACCGTCGTATTATCAGACTGAACCGTGAGCTTATTCTTACCATGAATACCGGTTTGGTCTTGTGAGACCACTGCGACCATGTTGTCAGAATGAATTATCACACCATCTATTTCATCCACTCTGACAAGTTTCTTTTCGTCGTCCAATTGCATTTGGACTCTTTCCCTCACCATATGGATATGGGTATTTGCCTCATCAATGTAGGCCATATAGTCATTGCCGACCTTATTAATGTAATTGTTTCCGATGCCATCATCTATATTGTGGTCGGCAACGCGTTGGATGTCGTTTTCAGCGTGCGAGTTGATGTCATTCTTAGCCTCCATGATGATATTGTTGCCTGCATTGAGCACAATATTTCTGTCAGCCGAAAGTTCAATGTTGCCTTTCGATTCAAGACGAATCACCTTGTTGTCGGTGTCATATGTCACCACATAGTTGCGGGTGTTCTCGTCGTATATTTTGATGTAGCCATGCTCGCCCTTGTCGCGGATCTCTATAGTGTGTCCGTTTCGGGTGCGGATGGCTTTGTATTCATTGTTTTCGACGGAATCCTCTTCTGTCCATTCTTTGACCGGGGCATCGCCACGCCCATTGTGCACTGAAGCCATGACATAAGGCCTTTCGGCATTGTTGCGCTCAAAGCCAACAATAACTTCGTCTCCTTCTTCGGGCACCAGATAGCTGCCGCGATAAAAGCCTCCATAAGGTTGGGCGACACGGATCCAAGGCGTGGAATGGGACTCCACCTCAAGATACTGGGTGATCTTGGAAACGCAGAATTCAATCGCAAACTGCCATTCCAGAACCACCTGAACACGGCCCAAGTGTCTGGGGTCTTTATTGCTGAGCACGCGGCCGGTTTGGGGACCACATTTGGGATAGATGTCGAAGTCACCGTAAGTGAGGAAACCTTGCTCGTCGCGTTTCAAATAGGGCGGCACGGCTGATTTTTGCGGGATGGCCTTGAAGCTGTTCTCCAAGGTACGGCTCGAATTGCCTGACCAAATATAGGTCAGGTCGATCACTTTGAGCGGTTCATGCTGCACGAAGTCGGTTGCCGTGTCTCCCGTGTTGGTTTCATCCTCGATAATGATGACACTGCCAAGCTTCAAGTCGGCGCGACGGGCCTTGCCACTGCATAGCATCGTGTCGGCCATGACATATTGTTCATAGATACGGCGTTGGTTGCGCACCCAAATATCAATGTCATCGCCATTGGTAGTTATCCCTGTGTCTTCGTCTATCTCTGGCACGGTATTTTGATCAATCCGTGCCGAGCAGCAGTCTGCCACCGAATTGGCGTAATCATTGAAATACTCGGTGGCGTGCTCATACACCGACTTTGACATCTCATGAATGTGAGGATGTTCGTTTTTCCAGATGTGCCGGTCG
>JBGYWU010000174.1:0-6991 GCA_041842265.1 Candidatus Limimorpha sp.
GTCAGTCCGCCTTCATATTGCACCGTGTCGGCCCAGCCGGCACCCAAATCTGCCATCAGTGCAAAAGTGCCCTTGGCACCTGCCTTCAATTTCAGGTTCAGGGCCACATTGTCGGAGAATTGTATGTCTTTCAGTGCTTTCACATGCTGGTGGTTTTCCATCACTTGTACCGAAGCCACATCGGAAGCTGAAATGCTAGTGGTGGCAAGATTGTAGCGGCCTTGCAGCATATCCATGTTCTCAATATAGAATTTGGAGATGGGCTTGCCCTTGTATTCCACCTTGCCGTCGTCTTTGACTTCGATGCCCGGCATTTTTTTCAGCACATCGGCAATGACGAGGTCGGTGGTGTCGCGGAAGGCGTCAACAACATAGTTCACCGTATCGTTCTTGCCCCAAATCTTTTCCGATTTCACGCTTACTTCACGAATCTGAAGGGCTTGTTCAACCACGGTAAAATCAACAGTTTGGGATTTGTTTTCTATCGCTTTCGACTGTCGGCCAATGTTGAAGCCATACACGGTGATGAGCCATTGCTCATCTTTTTTTTCGGTGATGAGTTTGTAGTATCCTTTGTCATCGGTGAAAGTGTAGTTCAAGGGCAGGCTGTCGGCAACGCGCATCAGCACCACCGAAGCGTTGAGCACCGGCTCTTTCTTGTCGTTGGTCACCGTGCCCGAAATGATGGTTTGCGAGAAGGCCCCAAAAATGCAAAGCGTAAAAAGAATGACTATGATACATGTTCTTTTCATGGCGCAAAGTTATTAGTATTATTGATTTCATTGTATTTTCCAAAATAATTTCTCCCTAACATCCACGACAATAATGGAACTTTTCCTAAGTGTAAGACCATAGTTGCGGAATCAAATTGAGTGTTATTGGTTTCCCCTTGCAATTCGACGAGCGAAAGAGGATAGCCGTTTTCATCATTCCCGATTGCTGTGACACGAAGAGGTTGAAAAACCGTTTCGGACTGATTGATTCGGACTTCTGAAAAAGCTTCTGGAAAATGATCATATATGTTGCTTGGAAGAACCGCATATACAATTTGCACGGAATCAGCATCAACCGTTGGTTTAACCATAATGGTAAGCCGAGGATGATAGGGCATCACTGCGAAGACAAAAACTGTCATCAGCAGGCTTACCAATATTACTGCAATGCCATAACGTGCCAACATAGGCGGCATTCGGCCTACAATTTCCCTCACCTTGGGGCTTTTCCGTGCGTCAGATTCTTTCCAGTCCATGACTTACATTCCTAATTCCAGTTGATCCTTTACCAAAGCAAAATAACGCCCACGCAAGGCTGTCAGTTCTTCGTGTGTACCGCTTTCCACAATTCTGCCTTCATGCAGCACGACAATACAATCAGCATGGCGCACCGTACTCAGCCTATGCGCCACTACAACCACAGTCTTATCCTGATAGAATTTACGCAAATTATTGACAATCATGCGCTCGTTCTCTGTATCCAAAGCATTCGTGGCTTCGTCAAGAAAGACAAAATCGGGATTTTTATAAATGGCTCTTGCCAAGAGGATTCTCTGTTTCTGCCCTTGGCTCAATCCTTGTCCATTATGTCCGATCTTTGTTGAAAGCCCCAAGGGAAGCGATTGAATGTAATCATTCAAGTTGGCGGTCTCAACTGCATAGTGAAGCCTGTCTTGGTCGGGTGTATCGCTTGAAATCGCGATGTTGTTTGCTATACTGTCGGCAAAGATATAGCCGTCCTGCATCACGGCGCCGCATTTCGACCTCCACCACCGCAAATCAATGTCATTCAAGTCTTTGTCGCCTAATCTGATTTGTCCTGATGTGGCTGGATAATACCCCAACAACATTTTCACCAAAGTGGTTTTTCCGCTCCCGCTTGTTCCCACAACAGCAGTCGTCTTTCCTTGCTGCAAAGTTAGGCTGATGTTGTCAAGCGTATTTCTTTTTGCGTTACCGTCATACTTGAAGCACAGATGATCAATCGTAATGTCGCGTTGTTGGGGCATGGAACTAATCTCCCTATGCGTGTTTTCATCCTCAACCTCATGGATTTCGTTGATGCGTTCAAGGCTTATGCTCACATCCTGCCAGCGGTAGATAAAACCCACAATCTGGTCGATGGGGCTATTCAGTTGTCCGATAATGTATTGAATGGAAAGCATCATGCCAAGGCTCAAATTGCCGTTCACCACATTGGCTGCCGCCAAAATGGTAATCAAAACATTTTTCAATTCGTTGATGAATATGCTGCCCGCCTCTTGGTTCTGCTGCAAATTGAGCGATTCCAAATTTACTTTGAACAAATCCGCCTGAACATCTTCCCATTCCCAACGCTTACGCTGCTCACAGCCTTGCAGCTTGATTTCGGGCAAGCCCATCAACAGCTGGTATATCACATCCCGATTGACGCCATAGCGGTCAAACAGCTTGTAATCAAGAATACGGCGCTTTTTGAGAAACACGCTGGTCCAAACCGCATACAGAAGGCTGCCCGACATAAACACCAGAAACACTGGAACGCTGTAAACCGCAAGGACAATACCGAAGACGATGATGGAGAACACCGAAAACAAGACATTGAGCGACTGCACGGTGAGGAAACTCTCCACACGGCGGTGGTCGTCAATGCGTTGCAGCAAGTCGCCCGTGGTGCGGGTGTCGTAGAAGCACATCGATAAATTCATCAGTTTGCAGATGAAATCGGAAATCAGCGAGATATTGATTCGTGTACTCAGATGAAGCAGCACCTTGCGCCTGACGAAGTCAATGGCCGTGCGGCTGAATATCAGCATCATTTGACCGGCAAGAATAAGCCATATCAGGTTCAAGTCTTTGAAGCGTATGCCTTTGTCAACGATGGCCTGAGTGAGAAACGGGAACAGCAGTTGCAGCAGACTTCCCGCAAGCAACCCGAACACAAGCTGGAAGAAGGCTCCCTTATAACGCATGACATGTCGGCTGAGCAAGGCGAAACGCCTCCGCTTGGCCGTTCTGCCGTCTTCATGCTCATGGAATGCCGGCGTGGGTTCCAAAAACATCACAATGCCTTGAGAAGTCTTGGCACCGTCGAACACACTGAGCCAATGCGCACAGAAGTCGCTTTCCGAGTAGCTGACCAATCCCACGCCCGGGTCGGCCACCTTTACAATAGTGCCTTTCTTCCCCTGCTCAAAGCCGTACACCACCACAAAATGGTTCTGATTCCAATGCGCAATGCAGGGCAGGTTCTCCTTATCCATCAAATCGGCAAAGGTGATGGTGCCCGATTCGGTTTCCAACCCTATGCTTTCTGCCGCATGGGAGATGCCCGACAAACTAACGCCTTGGTTGGTGATATGGCTCTTGCTCCGCAACCACTCCAAGGGGTAGGACTTGCCGAAATAACGGGCAATCATGCAGAGGCAGGCCGGACCGCAGTCCATGGCATCATGCTGACGGATATGTGGAAAACGCTTGGCCATCAAAGTTCCAATGGATTATATGGCAGTTTCAACTTGTCGTTTTTTGTTATGGGGGCATCCTTTTCTATGCCTGTAACCTCGTCTTTTACAACCTTTGTTCCTTGTGCTTCGGGATATAAAGCATGCATATAGGAATAGAAATCCTCATAAAGGTTTCTTTCCGTGGTTTTTAGTTCCTCGTAGGTGCAGTCCTCGAAATAATCATCACATATTACGATGGCTCTCTTTTCTCCGGATATCTTCACACAAGAAAACTTGAAATAACCCTTGTCGTCTTCCACCTGCAGAATCAATCCGGGCAAACCGCAGAATTTCCAAGGGCCGTCTAACAGCTGAATCTCTGTCGTGTACCAGGCCGTCCAATTTCGGCCTCTGAAGCGGCATGAAGCTTTTTGGCATTTATATCCAAGTATTTCCTTCTCGTCACTTTCAATCTGCCATGACATAAGGCTCAAATTCTCATGGTATTTGTATATGGGTCCAGGAAAACGACGAAGTACCGTCATCTTTTCATCTTTCCAAAATTTATACACATCAACAACAAAGGCTGATAGCGAAGGATGATTTTTTGCCTCTTGTCCTTTCATCGTCAAACGAGTACAAAGAGTATCGAATTGAGTGACAGCCGCACTATAAAACCTTGATACTGTCGTTCCTGATTCCAACAGACAAAGGTCCGTTGTCTTTTCATTTGGCATTAAAGAATCATCCGTGCTTGTGAGCAGATAGGTAGCCACCATCTCAGACTGTCCTATTGGCTTGTAATCATCCAGATGACAAAATGCAATTTGGGTGAATCCGATAGTATTCAGCATTACTATTGCTGACAGAACCGGCAAAACCTTAAAGGCGTTTTCTATTTTGTTTATATAACTCATGATTTCTATTCCAGTTCGATGGGGTTGTAGGGAATAGGTTTTTTCACATCGAGAGGCACTTCCACGAAGGTTACTTTGCCATTCTTGTCCCTTTTCCCTACTTCCAAGCGTCCACCGTTGAGAAACCGCAAATAAGCATACCAGTCTGCGTAAATCTCTTTCAGTTCCTTGTACACCTGCTCCCGTGTCGCTTGAGTGTAGTAATACTTGTCGTATGCAACAATAGGCTTTCCCATGTCATTTTGGATACTCTCGCAAGTGAAAGAATAATGTCCTTTCTCGTCCTCAACTTTGAGAATTAGTCCGGGTAATCCGCAAAATTTCCAAGGGCCATCACTTATGGATATCTGCTCGGTATACCAAGCCGTCCACTGGCGGCCTCGAAATGCACACTGTGCCTTACGGCAGAAATAGCCCAATATCTCGCATGTTTCTTCACACAATTTCCATCGCCAATCAGGAATACGCTCTTCGTACTGATAAATGATTTTATCTGGCATTCTGTGATTAACCATCAAATTCGACTCTTGAAAGTGCTTCAACACTTCTTCCGGAAAATGGACACCTCGAGCAATCGGATAGCTGGTTCTCCCAAGTTTCTCAGATTTTGTATAAGAGGAGTCATACAAATATAGGTTTCGATTGTAGCACTTTGACAATGATTCACCCATCTCCAGCACTAAGAGGTCTGTGCTTCTTTTCTCGGGATTGTCAATATCTTCCACAATGGCAACCGTATAACGAGCCATGCATACACTTCTGCCAACTACGATAGTGTCATCCAGGAAAATAGGCTTTTGGGCTATCATGGAAAACGTAATGAGAAAGAATGCGGTTATAAGGGTAAATTTGGCTTTCATGCGACATAAAAGATTGATGCAGGCTCCACAATTTGTAGAGCCTGCAATAGTTTACATTTCTGGGACTTTTATATACTCGTCACAATTAGTGTGCAGACAGTCCTTGAAATTGGCTGTCTTATTGTCTTCGGTACTCGACCCACCATGATTAACGTAGCAGCAACCACAAGTGCAATACTCCTGTTGTGGTTCTTCCCCGCCCCTTACGGCGTTCTTCAGTTCGTCGCTGATTCGGTTCAGCTTGTTCAGTTTCAAGTTTTTCATGACAATTGAAAGTTTGAGATTTTACTTTTTGCTGTTTCCCTTTCGGCACCTTAGGCGGTTTACTCCAGTTCGATGGGATTGTAGGGAATTTTGTATTTTTCCGAATCATTATCCACGTTTTTTCCTCTGGCTGTCATAACATGAAGAGGTATATCGGGTTGCAACTTCGCCAAATAGCCGTAAAGGTCGCTATAATAAAGGCGGATGACCTGAACGGCATCATCTCGGGTCGATTTTTGGTAATACATCTTGTCCAGCATCTTTATAGGTCGCTTTTCGTTCCTTATGCTGGTGCAGGTAAACGAGAAATGTCCCTTGTCGTCTTCGGCCTGCAATATCAGTCCGGGAAGACCACACAGTTTCCAGGGTCCATCCGGAATAGGAATCTCAAGTGCATACCATGCCGTCCACGTACGGCCCCTATACGTACACGATGCCTTTTTGCATGTGTAACCAAGAATTTGCTTCGTCTCGCCCTGCATCACCCAATCTGAAGCCTTGGTGCCAAAGTCGGTGTATCTGAGTATCGGTCCGCGTATCGGTGTGCGCTGGACAACGGTAGCTGCCTCTGCTGCTGCGCTTTTGTAGATGTCGGCATTGAAAGGGCCACTTTCGAGGGTAGGACCTGCTGCACCACCTCGTGCTATTATGGAGCCAGTTACAGAATCATTCTCATGCAGTTTCTTGTTGTAGCAACGCGACAGCCTATCTCCGATTTCAAGGATTATCCTGTCGTTGGATTTCTCGGTCGGTTCTAACGGGTTTTTAACAAATCTAACATCATAAATGACGACATACTGGCTTTTGCCGATGGTCTCATAGTCATCAAGACCAATCTGATAGAAGCACTGCGCCGTCCCCACAACATGCAGCAAGGCGACGAACAAGCTGATAAGTAGAAATCTTTTCTTCATTTTTTTGACAATATTTGATTGATGAAAAATCCGGAGAACAGTGCAATCTCCGGATTCTCTTGGTTATCCGTATACTACAACTTCGTCAAGTGTGATAAACCATTCGCCGCCAGTATTATATCCATTGGCGTTGTTAGCCCATCCGTTGTCATTGGTGGATGAGCCGCCTTGGTTTGCGTATTGGCATTTACAACTGCAGACAACAGGTTCCCCGCCCCTTACGGCGTTCTTCAGTTCGTCGCTGATTGGGTTCAGCTTGTTCAGTTTCAAGTTTTTCATGACAATTCAAATTTTGAGATTTTACTTTTTTTGTTTTTCTTCAGCATCTTAAATATGATGCCGTCGTGGCGCACCGTTCCGGTGTTCTGCTGTTGGCCTGCCCTATCGGGTCTCCCGCAAAGCGGATGGAACGCCGCCCTTGCCGGAGCCGCCCCGCATTGGCGAGGCAACGGAGACCGCAACTCGGATGAACCTGTTCTTGCCCATAACCCAGATGAAAGGCTGTTTCCTGCCATGGCTTCCCCTCCCGGCAAATGGCAAAGCATACGTCTTAAGCTCATTAGAAGATGATGTTTGTAAACGCTTGATAATCAATATGCCGACGACGTGGGGCTTCGA
>JBGYWU010000175.1:0-3083 GCA_041842265.1 Candidatus Limimorpha sp.
GGATGAATGGCGGGAAGAATCCCTTTTTTGTCTTTTTGAGCCTCAAGGAAATCCTCAAGAACTCTCCGGCTGACACGCGTATTGGGGTCTGCATCAATGACAAAAACACCATTATGGCACACTTCCACAATACCCACATGCACCATTGCGCCCGTGCTGCCCATGATGGCTTGTTCCATAGCGCCCGAAACGCTGCCTTCCACAAAGAGAAGGTCACCCGTTTGGAACTGCACCGGCTTTCTATGGCAAGAGTAGCAGACAAGGCTGAGTCCCATGACACAGCAAGTCGCAATACACGCGAAGTGGCTGACAAAAGTTGACGTCTTATTCAATCCAGTAGACATAGTTCTCTTTGCGTGGTGCGGCCTCGGGATAGTCGCCCTTCGGATAACCGAGAACACAGTTACCTATCCCGGCATATTTGTCGGGAATGCCAATCTCTTTTAGGAGTTCCCGACCTTCGTCGATCATGAAAACCTCGCGTGCGCGGTGCACCCAACAGCAGCCGAGGCCTTTGGCATGGGCTGCATTGAGCATGTTGCCCATCACCAAGGCGCCGTCCTCCCTCCAGGTGATGACTGCAGTGTCGGCCAAAACCACCAGCACCACAGGAGCACCAAAGAAGGGATCGAAGTCGGACATGCCGATGACAACAGCGTTGAGTCGGCTCAGCTTGTCGCGCACCTCGCGGTTGGTGACGGCAAGGATGATGGCACTCTGCCGGTTTTTGCCCGAGGGCGCATTCATGCCCGCCTTGCAGATGTCTTCAATCACCTCCTTGGGAGGCATTTCTTCGGTGTAGTTGCGCACACTGCGGCGTGTCATCAGATCTTCTAAGGTCGTGTTCATCAATAATTTCATTTTGGCCGCAAAAATACGTAAATTATCCGCATCCTTGCAGTCCAAAATCGGATTCGCTTGCAAAAGTCATGACGAACGCAGCGAAGCAAATCAAAGATTCGACGGAGTCAATCCACAAAGTTTCCCACAACAAAGTCTTCTATAGCGAAATTTACTATATTTGCATCGTGTTCCGAAACGGAACAACCGGAATTATATCATCAAACACTGTATTCAAGATAACCCACTATCATGAAAGTATTTGTAAACGACAACGAAATGCGCACCTATTACGGCGCGAAAGTGAAATCAGCGGTGTTGGCCTACTGCCGCACGAACAATCTGCCGCTCGACCTTGAGGGCATAGAAGTGAAGGATGCCTATGGCAACACCGTTGACCTTGATGGTGCGTTGAGTCCCAAATCGAAAATTTACCTCAAATTCCAAAAGCCATGAAAAAAACTCTACAATTCACACTTGCGGCATTATCCGTCGTGCTGCTCCTTTCGGCCTGCCAGCCAAAGGAACAAAAGCTTTACATTGTATCCACCAACGACATGCATGCCAACATCGACAACTTCCCCCAGATGGCAGCTCTGATTGACAGCTTGCGAGCAGAACATCCCGACCTGCTGCTCTTTAGTGCGGGCGACAACCGTTCGGGCAACCCAATCAACGACCGTTACGACGAGCCATCCAAGCCCATGTACGAACTGATGAATGCCGTGGGCTTCAATCTTTCTACCTTGGGCAATCACGAATGGGATGGCGGCATGCTCGCTTTGCGCAATACACTCGCGTGGGCAAAATTTCCCTTCGTGTGCGCCAACGTATCTTTTGACGACACACTTCAAATGCCCAATTGCATGCCTTTCCATATCTTTGAATGCAACGGCCTGAAGATTGGTGTCATTGGAGGCATTCAACTTGGTCTCAACGGTCTGCCCGACTTCCACCCAAAGAACGCCACCGGCTCCCGCTTCCACCCTCTCGATGAGGTGCTGCCCGAATACCTGCCCAAACTCCGAGAGGAATGCAACGCCGTATTCCTTTTGTCGCATTGCGGCTATGAAGAAGACCGCATGACGGCTGAAAGCTTTCCCGAACTCGATGCCATCTTTGGCGGCCACAGTCACACCCGCGTGGCTGAAAAACAACTCGTCAACGGCGTGATGGTCACCCAGGCCGAGGCCAAGGTCAAATTCGTAACCCTCAGCACCTTCACCTTCCACAACGGCAAAATCGTTGACAAGGATATGCAGCTGCTCTCCGTGAAAAACTTCAAGAAACGCAATGAAACGGTGCAGGCCATGGTTGACAAATACAACAACAACGACTATTTCCACACCGTAATCAGCAACAATGTCACGCCCGTCAACAGCTATGAGGCACTCGGCTGCCTGATGACCGACGCCATCCGCTATACGATGGCTGCCGACATGGGCTTCCAGAACCCCGGCGGTGTACGCTTCGACACCCTCTCGGCACGCTGTATAACACTGAAAGACATCTTCTCCCTCGACCCCTTCGACAACGAGATTGTTGCATTCACGCTGAGTGGCGAAGAAATCATCCGCCTGATGAAGTCGTGCTTCGTCACCGACGGCGGCCCCATCTACTGCTCAGGCTGCTCTTATTCATACAAGATGGACGACAACGGTGAGATGACCGACCTCCAAGTTACCTTGGAAAACGGCAAACCCATAGACATGCAGGCCAAATATTATATAGTGATGAACAGCTATATGGCCAGCGTGTTTGACTTCGAACACGAAGACGAGGGCACCGCCACCTTCCGCACATCCAACGAACTCATCTTAGAATACCTTGCCCAGCATCCCGATATTGACTACGGGAAAGTATCGAGGGTGCAAGAGAAATAAGAAGTCCCTTCCGTGGAGGATGGTATCCTTCCCAACCACCACGAGACATAACGCAACGCCTTTGCAATGGGAAGTGACATTTTGGCACGGTTTTGGTAAAGCAACAAAGTGAACGCTAAATTCAACAGATGTCAAACCCTTAAAAAAATCACCACTATGAAAGCCAAGAACATCCTGATGACCCTCCTGTTAGTGACGGGAGCCATCGCAGCAAAAGCAAGCGGTTATCCACCTGAACTCGCCTTGGTCTCACAGCCCGTGATGGTGTACAACTACAACTCTGTCACGGTCTACTACGACGTGGAGAATATCGGCGACTACACCTATAGGGGTTATGTCTCCCTCTACCTCAACCCTGAC
>JBGYWU010000176.1:0-7185 GCA_041842265.1 Candidatus Limimorpha sp.
CGCTCATCGAGAACTTTTCTTTCGTATTGTTGGGGTTGAAACGGCCCAATCCCATAAAGCGTTCCCAACTGATGTTCATGCGGTTGGCATAATGCGGCATATAGGTGCGGATAAGGTGTTCCTCAAAGGTGTCGTGCCCTGCCGGCACGGGGGTATGCGTGGTGAACAAGGTAGAAGTCCGTACCAACTCGAGCGCCACGTCGAAATCGAGGTTGTGCTTGTTGATGTACACCCGCAGGCGCTCCAGCCCGCTGAATGCGGCATGGCCTTCGTTACAGTGGTAAATGGTAGGCTTCATTCCGAGGGCTTCGAGCAAGCGGATGCCACCCACGCCAAGAAACATTTCCTGCTTGATGCGCATTTCGCTGTCACCGCCATAGAGCCGGCTTGTGATGCCGCGGTCTTCGGGCGAGTTCTCATCGATGTCGGTATCTAAGAGAAACAGCCCTACCCTACCCACATTGACACGCCATGCCTTGGCATGTACCGACCGGCCCGGGAAGGCGATGCTCACCGTCACCCAGTCGCCGTTGCCGTTGAAAACAGGCTGCAAGGGCAGTTGCGAGAACTTCTGAGGAATGTATTCGGCCCTCTGCTCGCCGGAGACGGAAATCTCCTGAGAGAAATAGCCGTAACGGTACAGGAGTCCTATACCCACCATGTTGGCATTGGAGTCGGAAGCCTGCTTCATGTAGTCGCCGGCAAGCACTCCCAAGCCGCCAGAATAAATCTTGAGGCTCTTTGTCAGGCCATATTCCATGCTGAAATACGCGATGAGGTCTTGTTGCTTGGTCGGTTGCGACATGTAATCCACAAACCGGTCATAAACCTTGTTCAGGCGTTCGACGAAGTTTTCGTCGTTCTCCAGATCCTTGATTTGCTCCACCGACAGCCCTTCCATCAATGCCACCGGGTTCATCTCCGAAGCCTTCCAAGCCTCCGGGTCGATGGATTCAAACAATTCGAAAGCATCCACATTCCAGCACCACCAGATGTTACGTGAAAGCTCTTCCATCTTGTGCATCTCAGGCGAATAGACCGGTTTCACCAGTACTTTTTTCCAACTAGGCGCGTCATTCTTCTGGTAGACCACCTCGTGCATCATATCCGCGTAAGGTATTGGTTCCATCATATAATGGCGGCCACCCGACTTCTCAAGGGCTATGTCCCAAGCGTACTGATAGTTGACAATCAGGTCTTTCCAAAGCAATTTTTCCGCCACTTGCAGAGCCAATTCCGAAACCTTGGCCTTGCCTTCTTCTGTCAAAGCAAGGAAACTGCGCAAAGCAGAAACAATTTCCTCTATCGCCATAGCACCATCCCCAACCTGACGTGTCACCACGGTAACGGCATCGCCGCACGCACATTCCTGCTGGACGAACTTACCGAAGCCGGAGACATCTGAGGTCAAGGTAGGGATACCCAATGCCACACTCTCCAAGGGGGTGTAACCCCAAGGCTCGTAATAGGAAGGAAACGCAGAAAAGTCAAAGGCGGTAAGGAACTCTGAATAGGTAATATTGAAGATAGAGTCACTTCCATTTAGGTAGGCAGGCACAAACATCACCTTCACCTTATCGTTGGTGTCGTTTTGCAGGCCTGAATCGCGCAAGGCGTTCAGAATCGGATCGTTCTCATATTCAAAGACATGGTGCGTGGCTGGGAAGTCGGTATGTCCCTTTATGGGGTTGGTGCCGTCGAGTCGGTGCTGCAGGTCTTTCGATGGGCCTGCAATGTTGCTTGGCACGGCAATGACGGCGACCACGGTACGCGGCAAGTTCTTGTCTTCATTCAAGCGGTGCAAGGCCTCAATGAAGAGGTCAATGCCTTTATTCTTGAACTCGTAGCGTCCGCTGTTGATGACCATAAGGCAGTTGCGGTCGATGGTCTCGCCGCACAAGGTATCCACGATTCTCAAGATTTGTTCTCTGGTCGCCTTGCGTTTCTCTGCAAAAGCGGCATTGTCTTTTCTAAAGGTATGGTCAATGCCGTTCTTTGTCACCACATCCGGTTTGCGGTAAAGGAACTGTTCGCACTCATGTGCCGTAATATCGCTCACCGTCGTGAAGGCATCGGCGTTCTTGGCGGCTTTCTGTTCCATCGACTGCTGCGACACCACGTTGAACTGCATGGCCATCACCGAGGGCAGATAGGTTTTTAGGTTGTCGTAAAGAGACATCCCACTGCCAGAGATAACCCTGCCTAAAAAAGTGGCATGGGTGGTAAAGACCGAAGCGACCTGCGGACAATATTCCTTCAGATACAACACGCCGGAACCCGTCATCCATTCGTGGAAGTGGGCCACGATATTGGTGGTTTGCTGCAAGTAATAGCTGCAGAAACTCTCAATCACTTGCCCGGCGGCATAGCCAAACAATACGGGCTCGACATAGTCCCATTGGCCACGTATGCTGTCCAGTCCATATTGTTCCCAAAGGTGTCCGAGTATCTCATTCTTGGACTGGTAAAGCGGGGTGTAATCCACAAGAATGGCAATGGGGCAGTTTTCGATTTTCCAGCGCCCGACACGGAACTTCAAGCCTTGGGCCAAGGCCCGTTCGCGCCACTCGGGGAAAAGGTCGTTGTCCTCGACGAAATATAGGGTTTCATGCGCTTCTTTTACAATGTCGGGACCAACCGTGATGTATTTGTCACCAAGCAAATGGCGCATCACGTTCGACTTTGTGGAAAGTACTGTATAGATGCCGCCCACCATGTTGCACACTTCCCAGCTGGTTTCAAAAAGGTATTCAGGAGTTTTCATAGACAATAATTTTCAAGAATTGAGTTGATGCGTGATTTGTTTTTCAATACGATGTCCCATATATGAAAAGCCATCTGGGAGACGAAAGAAGCATTTTAGTTTCATTAATTATCTTCGTTTTTTTTCGGTTGCTTGGAATATTTTTTTACACGTTCAATGAAGTCGGTGAGGACATTCATGTAGTTGACATAGGCATCGTAGGGAGAAGCATAGGGGCTGAAGTACTTGTGGACGACACCGTCGGAGAGCCATTTGGTGCACATATAGTAAAAATGGTCGGAAACCTGCAATGCGGCCCAATCCTGCCGAAGTTCCTCGTCCTTGATGCGGCGCATCTTGTCGGAAAGACCGTAAAGGGTGCGGAAAGCATCATCCTGCATAGGATTGCCGAGCCAGGCGGTAAGGTCGCGTTCCTCATCGCTCCACGAAAGCACGTAGGGCACTTGTACCACACTTACGGGTTGCAGGGTCTTGCCCAATTCCTGGGGTGTGGCAAACTTGAACTCGCTGCCGTTCAGGATGGCCTCAGGCAAAATTTCCATGAAGTCGAAGATGCCCGTTTCAGCCAACTGGTGTTCTCCGAAGGTTTCATAGTCCATGAAAATGTTGACCACCTCCTCTTCGTCGGGAAAGGCTTTGATCCAGTTGACGAAGTCCTCGGTGCGGAAACCGTCCTGCACGAAGCGGAAGGCGATTTCATCACTGAACTTGAAGTTGCGCAACATGACCTTCAGTTTCGGGTTGATGGCATTGGCGTACATGTAGTTGGGACTCTTCCAACCCAAGATATGCTTAGCTCCTTCGGTAAGCATGAGGTTGTAGCCCATGTCGGCCACCGTTGCACCAATTTCATCGCTATAAATCAGCTCGGTGTTACGGAAGGTCTTAGGGGCAACGCCAAACACCTCCTTCATTTTGCGCTTGTGCGCCGTCACCTGCCTTTTGAATTCACCCTTGTCAACCAAAGAGGCCAAGGAATGGGCATAGGTCTCGGAGAGCACCTCCACATTGCCTGTCGCAATGAGTTTCCGGAAACTCTCCAACACATCGGGAGCATACTGTTCCATCTGCTCAATGGCGATGCCTGAGAAAGAAAAGGCAATCTTGAACTTGTCGCCAAGCTTCTCGATTTGCCGCATCAGCAGGTCGTTCATGGGCAGGTAGCACTTCTCAGCCACGCGGCGCATCAGCATGCGGTTGTTGTAGTCGTCGTAATAGTAATGCTTCTTCCCGATTTCGAAGAAACGGAAAGTGCGGAGCCTGTAAGGCTGATGCACTTGGAAATAGAAACAGATTGATTTGCTCATATTGTTAAGTGTTTATTATTCCTAAATTATTCCTAATCAGATGACTATGATTCAATCATTTGCGCTATCACACCACTGATTCATATACTGCCTTGATCTTCTTCGCGGCAGATTCCCATTTGAGGCCGTCCACCTCGTCCTTTCCCTCATCCTTGAAGCAGTTGGCCAAAGTCTCATAATGGCAGAGGCCATAGATGGCGTCGGCCAAGCCGTTGATGTCCCAGAAATCGACCTTCAAGGCATGCTTCACCACTTCCGAAACCCCGGACTGCTTGCTGATGACCACCGGCACATTAAGGCGCATGGCCTCCAAGGGCACAATGCCGAAGGGCTCCGATATAGAAGGCATGACAAACACATCAGTCATGGCAAACATCTGGTCAACGGCATCGCCTTTCAAGAAGCCCGTGAAGTGGAAATGACTACCCATGCCGAGTTGGGCCACACGGCGAATCATCTTCTCCAACATGTCGCCCGTGCCCGCCATCACAAAATGGATGCTCGGATCAACTTGATTCACCTTGTAGGCTGCTTCAATGAAATATTCAGGCCCTTTCTGGTAGGTGATTCTTCCTAGGAAAGTCACCACCTTGGCTTCCAAGCCACTGCGCTCGTAGTTCGACTTGGGCTTGTCGTTGGGCTCCACGGCATTGTGCACCGTGATGACCTTATTCGGGTCGATGCCGTATTTCTCAATGACAATGTTGCGTGTGAGGTTGCTCACCGTAATGACTCGGTCGGCAGCTTCCATGCCTCGACGTTCAATGGCATACACATCCGTATTGATGTTTTCGCCGGAGCGGTCAAATTCAGTGGCATGCATGTGCACCACCAAAGGCTTGCCGGTAGTCTTCTTCGCCGCTATGCCCGCCGAATAGGTCAGCCAGTCATGGGCATGGATGACATCGAAGTCGTATTTTGTGGCCAATGACGAGCCAATCAAGGCGTAGCGGGCCACCTCCTCCATCAGGTTCATCCCGTATTTGCCCGAGAATTGATAGTTGCGTGCAAAAACCGAACCCACGCGGTTGAACTG
Source organism: Candidatus Limimorpha sp. (assembly GCA_041842265.1). GTDB lineage: Bacteria > Bacteroidota > Bacteroidia > Bacteroidales > F082 > Limimorpha. Next base: position 5,108 of record JBGYWU010000176.1, read on the forward strand.
CTCCACCACACTTTGTCCTTCCATGAACCGCGAATATTCCTCCGGCCCCACATAAGGAATGATGTTGGACCCAATTTCCATATATTGCACCCTTTCCCAATAGTGTCGGTCTTTCTCGTGGTCGATGTCAATGGTCACATCACTGGCGTTGAGCAGGTGCAAGTTTGTCTGGTCTTCATCGCCGTATGCGCGAGGCACCACAAAAAGCACTTCAACATCATTTTTGGCCAAGCCTTTGGTCATGCCGAAGCAGGCCGTGCCGAGGCCGCCCGTGATATGCGGAGGAAACTCCCATCCAAACATCAAGACTCTCATTTTGAGCCTCCTTCCTTAATTAGTTTGTCAATTAGGTAGTGGAGATAAAGCAGAGCACCCACACTGGTTGACTGTGAAATACAGGCACGGGCCTCAAAAGGCGGATTGCCGTCGTAAATCTCCGAAACCGAACCGATGCCATTGTCATGGATGGCCTCCTCGAAGCCGTTGTAAAGGTCTTCTAAAAAAGGCAAGGAGGTTTTCCCGAACAGCTTCACAGAGAGGTCGGCATAGAAGGCAATCAGCCACGGGAAGGCCGTGCCGTTGTGATAGGCCCTTTCACGCTCCGAGTGGTTGCCAATGCTGATGCCTTTATAGGACTCGTCGTTCGGCGAGAGCGAGCGTATTCCTCTGGGCGTGAGCAACTCGGAATGGGCAATGTCGAAGGCTCGTTTCTGCATTTCGTCGCTCATTGGAGAGAATGGCAATGCCGCAGCCAACATCATATTGGGTCTCACCTGCGTGTTTTTCTCGTTTCTGTTCACAAAATCGTAGAAGCCATTCGTATCCTTATTGTAAAATGTATCTGCAAAGACGGCTTTCACCTTGTCAGCAAGTGCTTGCCACTTAGGGAGGAGTGAACTCTTCGGCTCCGCCGCTTCCAACAGCTCAACTGCATATCGCAAAGCATTGTACCACAGCGCATTGACCTCAATCGCCAAGCCTGAGCGCGGTGTCCACGGTTTGCCTTGGGCGAAGACGTTCATCCAAGTCAGGGCCAAGTCGCGGTTGCCGGCATAGAGCAGTCCGTTTTCCAACGTGTGTACGTTGAAGTCGGTGCCTGCAATGAAGCTCTCCAAGATGGTCGTCATGGGTTTCTTGTACTTTCGCCAGATGTCTTTCTTATCCTTGCCCAGCATTTTCTCATAGCGTTGCAGCACATAGAAGAACCAAAGCGGCGAGTCCACTGCGGTGAAATACAGACTCTTCTGGTAATATCGGTGCGGGAAAAACGGGCCTTGCATTCGTGAGACGAGATAATTCAAGGCATCCTTGAAGGTCTTCTCGTCGCCTTGAGCCAATGCGATGCCAGGCAAGGAAAGGAAAGTGTCGCGGCTGCAACTGCCGAACCATGGAAAGCCGGCCCAGAGGCGTGTGCCTTTCGCGTCGCGGATGATGAACTGGTCGGCGGCTTTCAGCAAGCAGTCCTCGTAACTCGTTTGCGGCAGCAGGCGTTTCACTTCCGCCTCGCACTGCCGCTTGATGGCCACAGGATTCTTTTCCTCAAGGCTGACGGAAAGGATGACGGTGTCGCCTTTCTTCATCTGCAACTCGAAGAAGCCCGGAACAAACTGGTCCTCAACGGCTTCATAGCCGCGCTCCTGCTCGCGGATGTAGAACATGTTGTAGTACCAATGCGGCACATGTGTGTATTGCACCGACTTCGAAAACTGGATAAACAGCCGCGAATAGTCTTTATAAAGTTGCCACGACACGCCGTTTTTCACCAGTTCCACCTTGCGGCTGGCGTCATGGTTCTCGTGGGTCAGCATGTGGACGTTGCGGAAAGCCAAGAACGGCATCACGCGCAAGGTGATGGGCACCGCCGTCTCTCGCAAGGTGTAGCGCACAAAGAGCCGCGCCTCTGTGGAAGAGAAAATCAGTTCCTTGTCAAGCACCACATTACCGATGCGATAGGTCAGTTTCGGCATCGGGTCGGCGGTGAAGTCGCGGAGGTATTTGTGGCCGCGAGGCGCAAACACGCCGTCGGGGTACATGTGCACGCCGAGGTGGAACTCCTCCTTGTTCTCGATGATGGTTTC
>JBGYWU010000177.1:0-3879 GCA_041842265.1 Candidatus Limimorpha sp.
ATTTAGGGCGGTGTACGAAAGCTGGGCCGAGGCCGAACAACGCCGCGAACGCGCCGCTTGGGAGCGTGCACGGATGCAATGCACCTGCATGCTGCAACCCTACAGCCGGCACCAACTTAACCCGCAGGATGTGTTCCGCTTCGCCTGGGAAAAAAACGAGGACGGATCCGCACCCCGGAGCGCAAAAGAAATCTGGGAAAGATTCGAAAAAGTCAAGGAAGAGCAGGGGCTTCAATGATATTCCATTAACTCGCAAAAAGAAAGAACCATGTCAGATACCATAAGGCTGAAAATACAAATTGACGACAACCTGAATACTGTTGAGGTGAACTCCGACGACCTCAGAGACGCTCTCGGACAGGTGAAGGAGGAGGCCGACAGGCTGAACAGCGGCCTGATCAACAGCAACCAGATTGCCCAGGCTTTCGAGCAGATGGGGGCGGCGGTACAGGCACTTCAGTCTGTCATGCACGACCTCACGGATGCCTACGCGGTGCAGTCGGCAGCCGAAGCAAGGTTGGAGCAGGTGATGCGCAATACAATGGATGCCTCCGCAGCCGAAATCCAGTCAATCAAGGATTTGACGGCTGCCCAACAGCAGCTGGGCATAGTGGGTGATGAAGTGCAACTGAGCGGCGCCCAGGAGCTGGCTACCTACCTCGGCAAAAAGGAAAGCCTCGAAGCCCTTATCCCTGTGATGAATGACATGATAGCCCAGCAATACGGCTATAATGCAAGCGCCGAATCAGCCGTCAGTATTGCCATGATGATGGGCAAAGTCCTCGATGGCCAGACGGGTGCTTTGTCGCGTTACGGCTACACGTTCACCGAAGCCCAGGAACAAATACTGAAGTTCGGCACCGAGGAGGAACGCGCCGCAACTTTAGCTGAAGTGGTCGAACAAAGCGTGGGCGGAATGAACGAGGCCTTGGCCGCTACACCTTATGGCCGAATCGTCCAAGCTAACAACGCTTTTGGGGATTTGAAGGAAACCATTGGCCAAATAGTGGCTCCGGCAATGAATGTAGTGGACGGCATTGCCCGTATTGCTATCGCCATCGCTGGAGTTGGCAAAGGAGCGGCAACTGTAAAATCATTGGTTGCCTCCATCAAATCCATGAAAGTCGCCACCGACGGGGCAACCGTGGCACAGCATGGGCTTAATGCGGCCATGAAAGCCAACATTTTCATTGCGGTAGCATCGGCTGTGGCAGCACTTGTCGCCGTTATTGTCAAACTTGCCAAAGAGAGCCGCGAGGCGGGTCTGGCCACTGAAGAACTGGCCGCCGCCACAGAAGCCTACAAAAGTGTTTCCAGTGAGGCCAAGGCTGAAATCGACACCGAAATTGACGCTTTGAAGCGGCTGATGGACGCGGGGAAAGACACCACTGAAGCCGTCCAACACCTGAACGAGAAATACGGAGCGGCTTTCGGGTATTATAAAACAGCTGCTGACTGGTACGACACCCTTACCAACAAGAGCATGGCTTATTGCAGACAGCTCGGCTACGAAGCAAAGGCGAAGTCATTAAGTGCACAACTTGGAACATTGATTGTTGAAAGGGATGAATTGAAAGAAAAAATCGCATCTCATGAACCCGACTATGAATTGAATGACATAACGGCTGAATATTACGATGCGAATGGCGGCTCTCTAATGGTGGATGAAAAGAGGCTGTCCAAACTTAATGAAAAGATAGCCTCAATGGAGGCTGAAATGAGGAAAGCCTTTGATGAGGCCGCAAGAGCATCCGATGAGTTGAATTCAAAGGTCGGGGAGGTAGTCCAGACTATAACATGGGAAGAAATGAGCTACGCCGACCTCGGCAAGGCCATCAACAACCAGAAAAATAAGGTCGAAGGACTGATTGGCGTTGACGATGTGGCTGCCAAGGCAGAAAAGGCCACATTGGACGCAATGATGGCCCGATACAACGCTTTGGCCAAGGCATACGGCCTCGCGGCCAACCAGTCAGGAAAAGCGGCACAAAACGCCGAAATTGTAGGTGCCCGCGCCAAATTGGAACTTATACCCGAACTTAAGCCCATCGAACCCGGTCAGTTGCAGCAAATAGCTCCGACTTTGGCCATGTACAATGCCCAGATCCAGCAACTTCAACAGATGCGCCTTCATGCCACGAAAGAGCAGCTCCCGGCCATTGACACGGAGATTGCCCGCGTGAAACAACTGAGGGATGAATTTGAAGGCGTGACCGCAGAAGTTCAAGAACTGGCGGCCACACCCATGCCCAAGTTCAGTGACGCATGGAGCGGCATCAAAGGCATTGGCAATTCCATCCGCGACATCACCGACGCGCTCACCGAAAGTGAGGATGCCTGGACTACCATCACGGGACTCGTCGACGGCTTCATCAGCCTGTTCCAAGGTTTCCAGAAAGTGGTCGAAATCATCAACGCCGTCTCAGCAGCGACGAACGCAATGGCAGCCACGAAAAGTGCCGCTTCCACCCAAGTGGCGGCGGCCAACTCGCTTGAGGCAACGTCAAACACGGCGGTGGCGGCCACAGGCGCGGCCAGCGCAATGGCAAACATCCCGTGGGTTGGTCCAGCCTTGGCAATTGCCGCAGTTGGGGCTGTCTTGGCCTCGCTGATGAGCCTTCCCAAATTCGCCAACGGTGGATTGGTTTACGGCCCAACATTGGGCCTTATGGGCGAATATGGCGGCGCCAGCTCCAACCCCGAAGTGATTGCCCCATTGAGCCGCCTGCGTTCCATCCTCGGAGCCGACCAAGGCGGAAGCACCGAGGTGAAGTTCCGCATTGAGGGCCGTGAACTGGTTGGTATCATGAACAAACAGACAAACATTTATAGGAGGTCGAAATGAGTTACCAAATCGCATATACCACACATTTCCGCAGCCTCGACAACACGCTTTGGGAGATAATAATCGCCATCAACGGCTACGACGGCAGTCCTGTTGAAATAAGGTTAGAGGGCGACGATCCTTGTGTCATTGAATGGAAGGAAACCGGCAAGTACGATGTCGTGCAATCGGCTATCTGCACCTTGCGCGTGTCGAACGAGAAAGACCGTCAGATGGTGAAGCTGATGAACCACCCCGATGCCGCCGTCCTTGTCAAAAGAAACGAAAAGATCTATTGGTTCGGGCATCTGGACGATGCCATCTATGAGGAACCTTACAGCTACACAAAGGCATATGTCACCGAACTCACCTTCTCGGATTTCGGCATTCTCAACCGCATTCCCTTCTCCCTCGAAGGTAAAAAGAGTGTGCATGCCATCGTGCGCGACTGCCTCGGCTCGATGGGGTACGGCAACGGTGCTCCCGTCAACCTGTACACCTCTCTCCTCGAACCAGAAAAGCACCTGCCAATCACCCTTGATATGCTTTACATCAACGCCGACCGTTTCAGGCCCGATGGTGAATCGTGGGACAAGAGAGCCAGCAAGCGTGAGGTGCTTGAGGAGATCTTGCGTCCGCTCGGCCTGCGCGTCATGCAGAAAAACGGCCAGATCCATATATATGACATTGAATATCTACGCGACAACAATATCTATAATTATATCGTTTGGAAGGGAGACGACGCCTATCTGAAGGGCAGCGAAACCTTTGGGCGGTATGAGGTCGCATTCGAGACCGGCACCGATGAGACCCTGGCCTCCGGAGAGCTGGACTATGACAAATGGTATTACGGCGAAAACGACAAGTACTTTGCAAGAAGTTACGACCAGGAAACAGAAACGGACAGCGACATCGGCTTTTATATCCAACATGGCAGTTATTTGGGACCGGAACCGCCCGTTAGCATTTCCAGTAACGCAAGGTTTTTCAGGACCAAAGCCGTGTTCACTGACAGCTCCGACATCGGAGTGGCCTGGCGTATCGTGTGTAAAGAC
>JBGYWU010000178.1:0-11475 GCA_041842265.1 Candidatus Limimorpha sp.
AACCCACTCGTCGAAGTTCAGGTTGTTGTTAAGATCCATGCTGATCTTGCGGAACTCCTGCTGGTAGCCCATCGTCGATTTTTCGTCGCGGAGTTTTTTGTTCTCAAGGTTGCGTTTCAGCGATAGCAGTATCTGGTTCGGGTTGACGGGTTTGATAAGGTAATCGGCTATATTAGAGCCTATTGCGTCTTCCATAATGCGTTCCTCCTCGCTCTTGGTGATCATCACCACGGGCAGATTGGGGAACTCGCGTTTGATGACCTCAAGTGCCTCAATGCCGGAAATGCCCGGCATCTGCTCATCGAGGAAAACGATGTCGAAATGGCGCTGGCGCACCGCTTCTATGGCGTCGGAGCCGCTATTGGCCGTTGCCACCTCATAGCCTTTTTGTTCCAGAAAGATGATATGGGGCTTCAGGAGATCAATCTCGTCGTCAGCCCAAAGTATCGTCGTTTTGTCCATAATATGATTGTTGTTATAAAGAAAACGCAATTGCAGGGATTTTGTTTTACTTGGCATAAAAAAATTGCAAGATGCCCAAAAAGCCTTACCTTTGCGGCAAATAGCAAGTGAAATGGTAACCGCTTCCAACAAAAAGAAAATCTTCAACGACCCGATTTATGGTTTCGTCAGCATCCCCGATGAGTTGCATTTCGACATCATTGAACATCCATATTTCCAGCGGCTTAGACGCATCAAGCAGGTGAGCATGACCAACTTGGTGTATCCCGGCGCCAACCATACCCGTTTCGCCCACAGCCTTGGCGCGATGCACCTCATGCGGCGTGCCATACTGCTGCTGCGCGGCAAGGGATATGCCGTCACGGACGAAGAGCTGGAAGCCGCATCCTTAGCCATTCTGCTCCACGACAGCGGACACGGGCCCTACTCTCACACTTTGGAGAACAGCATTGTGCAAGGGGTGTCACACGAAGAGTTCTCGCTGAAGGTAATGCAGAAGTTCAACGAAATCCATAGCGGACGGCTTGAAAAGTCCATTCAGATGTTCAAGGGAGAGCACGAAAAAGGGTTTCTTACAAAGCTCATTTCCAGCCAGTTGGATGTTGACAGAATTGATTACCTGAAGCGCGACAGTTTTTTCACCGGCGTGGCTGAGGGCAGCGTGAACGCGGAACGCCTATTGGAGATGATGGAAGTTGTTGGCAATGAGTTGGCTATCGAGGCCAAGGGCATCTATTCCGTGGAGAGTTTCATCGTAGCACGTCGCATTATGTATTGGCAGGTGTATATGCACAAAGCCGTGTTGAGCGCCGAGTATATGCTGCGCAACATACTGAAACGCGCCAAGATGCTCAGTGAAGAACGCGACCTGTTTGCCACACCCCCACTCGCTTTCTTCCTCAAGTGCCGGAATCCCTTTGAGGACGGCCGCGACCCCGACCTCGTCCTCGACCTATTCTGCCAGTTGGACGACTATGATGTGATGACAGCCGTAAAAGCTTGGCGCGACGATGAAGACCGCGTGCTTTCCGAGCTTTGCAGAAGACTGACGGACAGGCATTTGTTCAAAATCGAAATGTGTGAAGCGGGCTTTGACCCAAACTATATCGAAGACATTCGGGACAAGATGGCGAAGTATTATGGATGGTCGTTGGAGGAGGCGGATTTCATGCTGTTGCAAGGCGTTTCGTCGAATCACGCCTACCATCCCAAAAAGCCGGCCATCAATATCCTTTACAAGGACGGCACGATGAAGGACATTAGCGAGGCCTCCGACCAGCTGAACATCTCGGTGCTCTCGCAGCCCGTGGTGAAGCATTTTATTTGCTATCCGAAGGAGCTGGATGTTTGACATTCATTCGGACAAATGTCTCGAATAAGGGAAAAGGCTATTGCAAGCATAGCTCCTTCTCATCGACGGGTTCAAAATGCCAATTTTTCAATCAGTTTTTCGTTGCAGCATTCATCGTTTTTGCCCTGCGCTCCGAGTCTTCCATCACTTCCATGGCCTGCTGTTGCAGGAAGCGCTCTTCCTCCGTTTCGGATTCAAGCGTGATACCGTGCGGCTTGGAACGATGGTTTTCGTCCAAATTAAGAGAAGGTGGCAATGCCGTCGGCGGCCATATTTTCGGACTCACGGCTGCGATACATTCTTGTGCAAACCGTAAATGCGCTGCGGCCCGCCGAAATCACCCTGCTCTCAAAAATAACGATGCCGCCCGCGAAAATCAGGAACTTGGAATCAATGCCTTGGAGCACAAGCAGCACAGTGCCTTTTGTGTCAACCTACTGCGCCACAGCGAAATACGAACTCTCCAAAAACCACTCCGAGCAACGGCCTGCGAAAAAGGTCTGGTGGTGATTCAAGCCGGTGAGTTTAATGAGTATTTGGGAATAAGTGGATTTCACATTCAAAGATTTAAGATTCAATGATTTAAAACTAAATGATTCAAAATTGAAATTCAGCCCTCTGCGTGGTCGGGTCAGCGCCGAAAGCCGATGGCTGGTTCAATTCCTATTTTCAGTCCATCATAAGCCAGCATCATTCCTTCCGGAAGCTCCCGGTTGACCTTTTCGGCAAGACCCATGCTGTGGCTGCAATGAGTGAACCAAGTCTTCTTCGCATCCACCCTTCTTGATATTTCTATCGCCTCGTCCAAGGTGAGATGCGAGTAATGTTTCTTTTTTTGCAAGGCCTCAATAATCAGGTATTCAACGCCTTGCAATTTTCCAAGTGCTTCTTCTGAAATCTCGCTCAGGTCGGTTACATAGGCAAAATTGCCGATACGGAAGGCATAGCAAGTCAGGGTATAATGTTTTAGTTTTATCGGGATGATGCGCAGGTCGCCCAGGTCGAATGGCGTTTCATCGAGGCGATGTATGTCGTAAGCCGGGGCGCCTGGATATGGATGTTCGTCGAAAGCGTAAGAATACTCACGTTTGATTTCGGAAAGTGCCGTGTCATCAACATAAAGTGTCATGGGCTTTTGCCGCATGAAAATATAGGGGCGCAAATCGTCTAATCCGCCAATATGGTCTTTATGTTCATGCGTGATGAGCACCGCATCGAGCTTGGTGATGTTCTCGCGCAGCATTTGCTGGCGGAAGTCGGGGCCTGCATCCACGGCCACCGTCACTTCCTCAGTCTGAATCAAAATGGAAGTGCGGAGGCGTTTGTCGCGAGGGTCGTTGGACCGACACACGGGACAAGTGCAGCCTATAACAGGCACGCCTTGCGAGGTTCCACTACCTAATATAGTGACAATCATAATGTTATCTTTCCCTTTCATCCACTGAACATTGCGGTGGAAATCAAGTGCAAAATTAGCGATTTTTTATACAAAAAAACTTGCTATCTCATGGAATTTCCATACCTTTGCGGCATGAATTTTTCATCATTTTTCAGAAATAGGGCTTTAAAACGCGCTTTTGAGCAATTTCTCGCCGAGAAGCCGATGGCCAAGTTGCCTAATCTTCAGCGGTTTAACTCCATGCTGATTATCCTTGACGAAAGCGACAAAAGCATCGTCAAGAATATCGAAAGCAGCGCAAAAGGCTTGTTTGGCATTCACCGTTGCGGTTTCATCATCCTCTGCAACCAGATGTCGGACACCATTTTACAAAGCGACCTCTACACCGAGATTACACCCAAAGACTTTGGGTCCATGAGCGTATTGAAACCCAACCAACATGAGTTCATCAAAAAGCTGCCATTCAGTGCTTTGCTCATCAACATGGCACCCAAAAACGCCGAAATCAGCGACTATCTCTGCACTTTGCCGAAATCGGACTTCAGGATTTGTTTCCACGAGAGCAAGAACCGGCAAATCTACGACCTGTTCATCGAAAATCCTCGAGCCACCGACCCCGTTTCGAACATCTATGTACTTCACAATTATCTGAAAGCCTTGGCAGGACCACCTGTTCAGGATCCACAATAACCGAACTTTCAACCCCATTGTCTAATTGGGGCTTTTGGATATCAATCTTGATTTGAAAAAAAACACATATATGAGACTCAATCCCTTCAGAGGCACAGGCGTTGCCCTCATCACACCTTTCAAGACCGACCAATCCGTTGACAAGGATGCGCTGATGAAAATAGTGAACCATGTCACCGACAACGGTGCTGATTTTTTAGTTGTTTTGGGTACTACATCAGAAGCCCCCACTCTTTCATCGGAAGACAAAAAACTGGTTATCAATACAATACTAAACACCAACAACGGACGTTTGCCTGTCATGCTCGGCATGGGCGGCAACAACACACAAGCCGTAATCGAAGCCATCAAAGCCCAAGACTTTGCGGGCATTCAAGGTATTTTGAGCGTGGTGCCCTATTACAACAAGCCCAACCAACGCGGCATGAAAGCCCATTTTGAGGCCATCGCCGACAACAGTCCCGTGCCCGTTGTGGTATACAATGTGCCAGGTCGCGTAGGCGTCAACCTGCAAGCCGCCACCTGCATGGAGTTGGCCCAACATCCCAACATCGTTGCCGTGAAGGAGGCCTCGGGCAACTTGCAGCAAATCATGGAGATACTGCGTGACAAACCTGCCGATTTCGGTGTGCTTTCGGGCGACGACAGCATCACCCTACCGCTGATGGCCCTTGGAGCAACGGGCGTGATTTCTGTGGCAGCCAATGCCTACACGAGCCAATTCAGTCGCATGATACACGCCATGAACGAAGCCCGCACCGACGAAGCCCTACGCCTGCATTACGCCATGCTCCGCATGAGCCAACTCATCTTCGCCGACGGCAACCCCACAGGCATCAAGTGCCTGATGAGCCAGATGGGCTTATGCCAGAATGTGTTGCGTCTGCCTTTGGTGGAAGCCAACGAGAAGGTTGAAAATGATATCATAGAAGAATGGAAACAATTGAAAAACAAATAATCAACAACAAAATGAAAGCTGTACGCATTTTTATCATCCTGCTTGCAACAATGCTTTGCGGCAACATCTACGCCCAGAAAAGCCAGCAGGAACTGAGCCAACTCATGCAGCAACGCAATGAGTATTATTTTACCTTTAACCTGAACGGCAACGACGACCTTAACGCTATTACCCGCGCCATATCGGTTGACCATGTTGACGGCGATAGGGTCACGGCCTACGCCAACAACGCTGATTTCACGAATTTCCAAAAATTCGGTTATGAAGTAACATTTCAGACACCGCCCTCAATGCTCGAGGAGCATGTGATGTGGGACGGCAGCAACCGTGCCGAGTACGACTGGGACAGCTATCCAACCTACGAGGCCTACGAAACCATGATGTTCCAATTTGCCACCGACCACCCCGACAAATGCGAAATCATCACGCTCGGCACCCTGCCCAGCGGCCGCAAGATACTGATTGCCCACCTCAACAACGGAACGGCTGATGGCAAGCCCAAGTTCCTGTATACTTCCACCATGCACGGCGACGAGACCACGGGCTGGATCCTCATGCTCCGCCTCATTGACTACCTTTTGGAGAACCCCAACGTTCCCGAAGTGCAGGCAGTGATGGAGAATATCGACCTATTCATCGGTCCCCTTGCCAATCCCGACGGCACCTATCATGGAGGCAACCACACAGTGGACGGTGCCACCCGCGGAAACGCCAACGGTATTGACTTGAACCGCAACTTCGCCGACCCCCACGGTGGTCCACACCCGGATAACAACCCTTACCAAACCGAGACGGAATGGTTCATGCAATTCGCACAAGACCATCCCTTCGTGATGGGTGCCAACTACCACGGTGGCGCTGAAGTCGTCAACTATCCCTGGGACAACACCCATACACTTCATGCTGATGACGCTTGGTATCAACTTACGTGTCATGAATATGCCGACCTTTGCCACGAGCATAATCCCAACTACATGAACATGCAACACCAATATGCTAACAACGGTATTATCAACGGTGCCGATTGGTATATGATCGGCGGCGGTCGTCAAGATTACATGAACGGCTATGCCCAGTGCCGTGAGGTGACCATTGAATGCTCGAATTCAAAATTGCCTAATGCAAGCCAACTCCCAATGTTTTGGAGCTACAACAAGGAAAGCATTTTCGCCTTCATGAACCAAAGCCTCTATGGTATCCACGGTATCGTAACCGCTGCTGATAGCGGTCAGCCGCTCAACGCCACCATCACCATCGCCAACCATGACGACGAATTCTCGTTTGTGGAAAGCCATCTGCCTGCGGGCGACTACCATCGGCCCATCAAAGGCGGCACCTACGATGTGACTTTTGCTTGCAATGGCTATTATCCCCAAACGCATACCGTCACGGTGAACGATGGCGAGACCGTTATCCTCGACATACAACTCGAAGCGGGCGAGGGCATCGTCCCCGATTTCAACGCCAACATGACTAATGTCGCACTTGGCGGCAGTGTCAACTTCACCGACAACACTTGGGGGGGCAACCTCATCAGTTGGGAATGGGCCTTTGAAGGCGGCGAACCGGCCATGTCCAATGTGCAGAACCCGACAAGCATCACTTATAATGAAATCGGCACCTACGATGTTACGCTGACCGTCACCAACAGCAACGGTCAAACCGAGACCCTCACCAAGCAAAACTACATCACAGTGAGCGAGTGGTACAACATGCAGAACACAACCATCACGACCTGTAACGCGATGTTTTATGATGACGGCGGCCCCAACAACAACTACGGCAACAACAAAACCCTCACCATGACCTTCCTGCCCACCGGCGAGGGACGCAAAATCAGAGTCAACTTCACGGAATTCAGCACCGAGGCAGATTACGATTTCCTGTACATCTATGACGGCAACTCCGCCTCCTCTCCACAAATCGGCAAGTATGACGGAAACAACAGTCCCGGAGCGGTAACGGCCACCAATAATGAAGGCGCACTGACTTTCCGCTTCACCTCCGACCAAGGCGTAACTTCCTCCGGATGGGTGGCACAAGTGAGCTGCATCTACGACAACCCGCTCATCATCATGGTAACAGCCACCCCCGAAATCATCAACGAGGGTGAAACGAGCCAACTCAGCGTGGTCGCCATGGGCGGTGCAGGCAACTACACCTATCAGTGGGATCCCGCCGAGACTTTGGACAACCCGACAAGTGCCAATCCCATAGCCACACCAGTTGATGCCGAAACCACATACAAAGTGGCCGTCACCGACAGCGAAGGCAACCAAGAAACCGGTGCAGTCACCGTCACCATCAGAAACTGGTCGACCAGCGAGAACGAAATGCGCAACACCAAGATTTCCCCCAACCCCAACAATGGCGTTTTCACCATCGAAACCGGTGGAGAGTTTACATATGAACTTTTCAACCATCTCGGGCAACGTGTCCTTCAGGGCAAGGCCGACGACAAGGTGCAAGTTGAGGCTCAGGGGCTGAACCCTGGCATTTACTTCCTTCGCTTCAAAGGAGAGCAAGAAAACGGTGTTGAAAAAATCATCATAAAATAAAAACACGACACCATCATCATAGGACACGGAACGGCAATGTGTTCCGTGTCCTTTTTATCACCATCCCGAAAAAACACCGCAAAAATAATAGAGGAAAACATGCGTTTATTATCCAAAAATGAGTAATTTTGCAGCCCAATGAAAAACAAACTATTGATATTGGCAGTTTTATGCTTCGTGGCCTTCAGTTCATGCAACGATTTCAACCGTTTGGTAAAAAGCACCGACAATGAGGCGAAATACGAAGTCGCTGTTGACTATTACGAACGCGGCGACTACAACCGCGCCTTGCAATTGTTTGACCTTCTGCACGCCTCGTTCCGCAACACGCCCAAAGGTGAATCGATTAACTACAAGACCGCCTTGTGCTACTACTACCAAGACGACTACGACATCGCCGGCTACTACTTCGACCGGTTTGTGCAGACCTACCCCTTTTCGAGAGACGCCGAGAAAGCCGCATATATGAGCGCCTATTGCAGCTACATGGTCTCCCCTGAGTCGGGATTGGATCAAACCAGCACCCATACTGCTATCAAACAGCTGAAAAGTTTCATCGAGCGCTATCCTAACAGCGACAGCCTGTATCGAGCCCAAAAATTGCTGGGCGACCTCAACAACAAACTGGAACAGAAAGACTACAACATCTGCCTGCTCTTCTACCGCATGGAGAACTACAGTGCCGCCATCACCTCGTTTGAGAGCCTGTTGAAGAAATATCCCAACACTCCCCATCGGGAAGAAATTCTCTACGACATGGCCAAAACCTATTTCGACTATGCCGAGAACAGTGTTCCGGAGAAGCAGCGCGAACGTTACGAGTCGTGTGTTGAGCAATGCAACACGCTGTCGTACCTTTACCCCAACAGCAAATACCTACAAGAAGTAAACGGCATTGCCGACAAGGCAAGAAAAAAATTAGAAAACATCAAATAACCATGGATTTCAAAAAAATCAAGACCGAAACAACGGTGGTCACCCGTCAGAAAGACCAATTCTACAAAGGCACAGGAAACATTTATGAGACCGTTGCCCTCCTGTCCATCAGGGCCAACCAAATCGCCGCCGAAATGAAGGCTGAGCTCAACGAAAAGATCGAGTCGTTCGCTGCCGCCACCAACGACAGTTTGGAAGAAGTGTTTGAGAACAAGGAACAGATTGAAATCGCCAAGTTTTACGAACGTCTTCCCAAACCCACTTTAGTTGCCATCCACGAATTTCTGCACGACAAAATTTACTTCCGAAACCCTGCAAAGGAAAACCAAGAAGCCTTCTGACCGACAAATTTCATTAAGGGAGAGCCATGAATAGTGCCATTGCCAAAATATTTATTGCCTTATGCTACCTGCTGTGCTTCAACACCATACAGGCGCAGGAACTACATTGCGACGTGCGCGTCAACTCCAACAAAGTACAAGGTAGCGACAAAACCATCTACCAGAACCTACAGACCTCCCTGTATGAATTCATCAACAACACGAAATTTACAGAAATCAACTTCAGACAGGCTGAAAAAATCGAGTGCTCAATCCTCGTTGACGTGGCCAGCCGCGAAGGCAACAATCTCACCGCCGAAATCAACCTAGCATTGCGCCGACCCGTATACAAGTCGAGCTACAACACGCCGATGTTCAACTATGTCGACCGCAAGTTTTTTTTCGAATACACTGACGGGCAAGCACTTGACTTTAACCCAAATACCTACATCTCCAACATTACAAGCACCATCGGATTCTACGTTTACCTCTTCCTCGGTCTTGATTTCGACTCCTTCTCACTCAACGGCGGCGACCCTTTCTTCGCCATTGCGGAGTCCATCGCTCATGCCGCACCTCAAGAACCCGGTGCGGAGAACGGATGGAACTCAACCGGAAGACAAAACCGCTACGCCATCATCAGCGATATCAACAACCCAACTTACCAGTCCCTGCGCCAATTTCTTTACGAATACCACCGCCAAGGCCTAGACATGATGGCCGAGAACCCCGAACAAGCCCGAGAAGCCATATATAACGCCATAGCACAACTCCAAAATGTCTATGACCGCAACCCCATGTGTTACTTCCTTCAGCTGCTCATTGAGACCAAGCGCGACGAAATCATTCAAATCTTCTCGCAAGGCAATATGAAAGTCAGAACCGAAGTTGCCAACATCATGAAGACTATTGACCCCTCGCAAATCTCGCGCTACGACACTATGCTGCAAAACACAGGCAGTTAAATCCACTTTTATGCTCAAGCAACTGCGCATCAGTAACTACGCCTTGATTGACGAGCTGAATGTCAGTTTCGAAAACGGCTTCAATGTCATCACCGGCGAAACCGGCGCAGGCAAGTCCATATTGCTCGGCGCCTTGGGTTTTGCTTTGGGCGACCGATCCGACACCAATGTGCTTTACGACAAGGACAAGAAATGCGTGGTGGAGGCCATCTTCCGAATCGACAACACCGCCCTGAAACCAATTTTCGACGAAAACGACCTCGATTTTGAGAACGACTGCATCTTCCGACGTGAACTCAATCCCCAGAAGAAAAGCCGCGCCTTCATCAACGACACCCCCGTATCCTTGCAGACCATGAAAGACCTCGGTTGCCGACTTGTTGACATCCATTCCCAACACGATTCCCTCCTACTCACTGATGCCGATTTCCAACTTCAGATGTTGGACGACATCGCACAAAACGGAATCCATCTGACTGAATTTCAAGCAGAATACCACACCTACAATGGATTCAAGCGGAAGCTGAACGACCTGAAGGAAAAGGCTTCGAAAAACACTGCCGAGAACGACTATTTGAAATTTCAATTAGACGAACTCGACAAGGCCCAACTCAAGGAAGGTGAATACGACGAAATCGAGCAGACCTTGAGCGTGATGGAAAACGCCGAGGAAATCAAGAATCTGCTCATCGCCGCCAACGAGCTTTTGGAAGACTCGGGGACTGCTATTATTGGCCAATTGAACGAATTGTCCTCCACCCTGTCGAGGCTGAAACACCTTCTGCCTGACACAGAAAGTTTACAAGAAAGGGCTGACAACCTGAAAGTGGAGCTGAAAGACATCGCATACGACTTGCGAAGAAAGGAAGAAGAAATCCCATTTGACGAAGGCCTGCTGCTATCTTTGCAAGAACGTTACGATCTGTTGAGCCGTCTGATAATGAAACATAGGCTTAAGGAATTTGAGGAGCTCATAGCCTTACGCGACAGCTTGAAAGAAAAGGTGAATGCTTTTGAATGCATCGATGAAAGCATCACCCAAGTCGAAAAGCAACTGAAAGAGAGTGAAAAACGGCTCTCAATCCATGCCAAGACTTTACATGGAAGGCGTTGTCAAGCGGCGGAGGCTTTCAGTGAAAAAGTTACCGCAATGGCAAAGCAGTTGGCCATGCCTTTTGCCGTGTTTCAAGCCCTTGTTGAAAGCCAAATCGGTTTCAACAGCAAGGGTGCCGACGAAATCCGTTTTCTCTTCTCCGCCAATAAAGGCATTACTCCCGATGACATCCGCCGCGTGGCCTCGGGTGGTGAGCTCTCGCGCCTGATGCTCTCCATCAAGAGCGCCGTTTCGGGCTACAACTACATCCCCACCCTTATCTTCGACGAAATCGACACGGGCGTTTCGGGCGAGGTGGCCGCCAAAATCGGCAACATCATGCGGCAGATGGGGCGCTCCCTACAGCTCATTTCCATCACCCACCTGCCCCAAGTGGCCAGCCAAGCCGAGCACCATTACTTCATTTACAAAGATAACGAAGGCGAACGCACACAATCGCTCATTCGCGTTTTGACCGCTGATGAGCGCGTTGGCGAAATCGCCAAGATGCTCAGCAACGACCAAGTAACACCCGAAGCAATAAAGGCGGCTGAAGTGCTTTTATCATAATAACGAATCCCCCTCTTACAACACCATTCCCATCCTGTTTTCCGCAGATTTTTTTCTGCAAAAATTTATCTACCTATAAATTAGATGGTTGCCATTTTTCAAAGTGGCATTTTGGGTCACCTCGCTCCGTCGCAGAAGCTGATTTTGATGGGGCGATCCACCAAATAGTTCCA
>JBGYWU010000179.1:0-7927 GCA_041842265.1 Candidatus Limimorpha sp.
ACATATAACATACGCTCATCATATTTTGTGTCAAAGCTTTGCAAACAAATCGGTTGCAAAATAGAAATGTGCTGTTTGAAGCATAGCAATAGCTTCTTGATCCATGTCGTCGTCAAGAAACATTTTCCCCATCCAATACTCCGCCTGCGCCACGGTGAGGTTGTCGCTGGCAAGTTTACCATATTGCTCCGCTTTCTTAAACGAATACATGGCGGCCTCCTTTTCGTTATAACGCTGCTGCACGAAGCCACTGTAGATGGCAGCATGAGCGGCTTTGGCGCATTCTTTCTTTCTGGCGTAATAGGCGGCGGCGCGTTCCAATTCGGGGCTGGTGGCGAGGGTGCCTTTGTCGTCGAGGAAATCGTCGCCCATCAGGGGTGACAGTTCGTGGTCGTTGCGGTCGCCAAACTGGGCCTCGGCCTGCAACAGGGCGATATCCATGCGCTCGCGCTTGCTGAAGCTCGCGGGCATCCGCAGCACGCTGTCAATGAGGCACACGGTGCTGTCGGGCAGGGTGTCGGCCAATTGCTCGGCACGCTTCACCATACGGCGCGCCTCGCGCGTGGTGGTGTCGCAGGCGGCCAAGGCTAACAATAAAAGCAATCCTATGAAGAGATTTTGCAGTTTCATCACTGCAAAAATAGTGAGATTTCTCTACTCCGCAAACACTTTTTCGTCTATCGTCCCATTCAACTTGATGTCCTCAAAGCAAATGGAGGTAACATCGCCGCCAGCGTCTTTGAACTCCACGCGGCTGATGCTGTTGGTCTTCTTGTCGAAACGAAACACCAACAGGCTGAACATCCGTTTCATGTCGCGGCGTTTGGGTGTCATCTCGGCACGCCAAAATGTGTTGTCATCGCAAAGGGCAATATCGAAAACCGAAGTATCAAACAGTTTCTTTCCCGAGGCACTGCCCATGATGATGCTGACGACGCCTTGGTACATCCGGCTCGACCTAACATCCAACACCTCTGCCTTGCCGTCAGTCACCTTAACGATACGCTCGCCATTGACCACCAAGGCGAAGGCATAAGGCGCGGTATATTCCCAGCGCATCCTGTCGGGTGCGGCATAATACATCGTGCCTTGGGCAACCGAGGGTTCGGCCAGCATTGTTGAGGTCTTCTCTTGCACAAAGCGGCTTTGCAAGGTCTGTACCGAAGCCGCTGCCTGGGTCAACATTGCCACCACCTGTTGGCTTTCCGATTCATCAAGCGGTTTCACAGCCTGTGCCCAAACGCCTGTAAAAAGCAGAGCGAACAACAACACGAAGATAGATTCCTTGTTCATTTTATACTGATTAATACACACCCTATCACAATGAGCACCACCCCGATCCAACGGGTGAAGGGTATGCTCTCCCGAAATATGAGGTAGGCCAAAAACATGCCAAAAATGAAACTAAGGCTCGACAAAGGGTAAGCCTGGCTAAAATCCATCTTTTTCATCACGTAGGCCCATAGGGAAAAGGATGTGCCGAAGAACAAAACCATCAACGTAAGAATCCACCAATTGTTCGTGGAAGTATCCTTGAGATTTTCAAATTTCCAACCTGTCTCTCCAAGTTTCACGATGAATTTCTTAAACATGGCCTGACCGCCTGCAAGAGATAAAGCCTGAAGCGCTACAGCAATGATGTATTTCCACATAGTGTTTAAGTTTCGATTAAAGTTATTGAGTAGTCTTTTCCGTTGGAGCGGTTGAATAGGATGATGGAAGCGGGGTGTTTGTCGGAGACATCGTTGGGGTTGACAAAGAGATGTGCCGGAACGAAGCCGGCCTTGAGGCATTGTGTGGCCACATAGAAGCCCAATCCTGATGCGGTAAAGTTTTCGCCGAACAGATGTTTGTATTTCAGCAAAGGCTTGTCGCCAAAAAGTGTCTTCGTATCAGCCAGATATGCTTTATCATTCTTATGGTTGCCACTGATGCCCGTAAGGATGAAGTCTATGTCGGCAAGGCTCCGGTCGGCGGACTGCAGCATGGTGTCCGCAGCATCCATCAATTCGTTCGTTGTAGGCTGGTGCAGCATTTTCAGACCCGTGAGGCGGCACAAGGGTTTTTTACTTCCCTCACCGTCGGTGGAAAGCACAAAGGAAACGGCCACTTCGCCGCAACGTTCATCGTCTTGGCCCATTACCCCGCCTTTTTTTATGATACGGTAGAAAGTCTCCGTCATCTCGTCATGACAACCCACCAAGGCGGAACCGATCTTGCCCAAGCGGAACTGCAACCAAGCATCGTGAAGGGCGCTCTCAAAAGAGATGCCCTTATGCGCGTAGGTGGCGTTGTAGTTGTAGTTCTTGGTCTGTATGGCCACCAACGAGCTGATGGTGTTGTGGGTCGACTGCATGAAATAGGTAGGTTTCAACAGTTGTTCGCCTTCGTTGGAGAGGATGTCGAGAAAAAACTCGGTGTTTTCTATACAGCCGAAGCCGGTTCCCGTCATGATAGCGTCAACGCTGTCGCACATAGCCTCTTTCAAGGCTTCCTTCGAGGTGGCCAAGGCGCGTTTCAAGATTCTTCCCATGCGCCGTGCCTCTATTGGCGACAAATATTCCTTGAAGCTTGGGTCGATGGAAGGCAAAAAAGGCTTTTCATAGACAATGGGGGTCTGCATCCAGTCCTCGCTCATGGGCAGTTGCATGGAAATTTGCTTGGCCGATAGCACATAAACATTTTTGTTTGTCATCATCAATCCGGTCTTGAGAGTAATATAGAAGAGTTGTTGCCTCCGAAACCGAAAGCGTTGCACAACACATGGTTCAGTTTTTTCTTTTCGGGCTTCGCCACGGGCACAATGCCGTTTTCCATGGGCTTCGACCAGTTGAGGTTGACAAGGAGAAATCCCTGCTGCAAAGCCAAGATGCAGAACACGGCCTCAATGGCCCCCGAAGCGCTGGTGGTATGTCCGATGAAGGGCTTGGTCGACGACACAGGCGGCACCTGACCGCCGAAGAGCCGCATTATGGCTTGGCTCTCGCTGACATCGTTGTTGGGTGTGCCAGTGCCATGCGCTTTGATATAGTCGATGTCGGCAGGCTGCAAGCCGGCCAGCACCAGGGCCTCTTTCATGGCAAGGAAGGCTCCTTCGCCGTCAGGAGAAGAAGCGGTTTGGTGGAAGGCATCGCAGGCGTTACCGTAGCCCGACAGCAGTGCCTGTGGCGGAATGCCGCGCCGCTTGGCGCTCGCTGCCGACTCCAGCACCAGATAGGCTGCGCCTTCGCCAAGGTTCAGTCCTTGACGGGTGGCATCAAAAGGCCGACAAGGCTCAGTATCAAGAATCATCAGCGAATTGAAACCGTTGAGGTGAAACTTCGTGATACACTCGCTGCCCCCTACCACAACAATGTCAGCCTCGCCACAACGTATCATATTTGCGCCTTGAATGACCGCGTTGGCCGCTGATGAGCAGGCCGTAGCCAGCGTGGTGGCAAAAGCAAACCTGCCGAAGTGGCCTGCGGTCATCTCCGAACAACTGCCGCAGTCGTAAACGGCGATATATTCTTTGTGCGTGTCGCTGTTGAGATAGTCGAGATAGAACTGTTCGCTCATGTCCATTCCACCCACCGTGGTGCCCGAGATGAATCCCACACTGGGCAGCAGGTCGGGAGTCAGGCGAGCCTCTTCCAGGGCCTCGCCCAACGCCAACATACCCATCAGTGCGGTGCGAGTGGTGACGGCATCGGGCGCAATGCCCAAACGCTTACGCATCTCAGCGTTGGTCAGCTTCACCTCTCCAACGGGAAACTCCTTGTGTTCCGTCTTCAGGTACTTCAGTCGCCCCACTCCCGAACGGTTGGCCAGCAACGCCTCCAATGTGGCCGCTTTGCCAATACCGATAGCCGATACCACACCGGTGCCTGTTATGTAAATCGGTTCAATCATTTATTTCGTTCTGTTCTTCTGGATGTAATCGGCCATCACAGCCACCGACTTGAAGATTTCCTTGCCCATCGAAGGGTCTTGTAGCTTGATGCCGTAGTTCTTCTCCATCAGTACGATAAGCTCAAGGGCATCGATGGAATCGAGGCCGAGGCCTTCGCCAAACAATGAGGCGTTTTCGTCGATGTCTTCCGGTTTCATGTCTTCAAGGTTCAATGCCTCGATAATCTGTTGCTTTAAGGTGTAAATCGGTTCGTCCATAATTTGTTGTATGTTTAATTATTGATTAATAATTCCAAAATTCTTTATCAGGGTTGATTCTAATGACCCAATATTGTCAAATTGTTGTTTCTCAATCAAAAAGAGACGCGCCTCAAAGTGGTTTTCGTCCGTACAGTCGAGCCAACCACCGAGGATGCTTTGTGTCATCGGGTCACGGAAGGCATTCATCAATTGCCGTGCCATAATTTGCGCATTGCACGATTCCATGACGATGAACGAGGTCTCACCGTAGTATTTGTTGCGGATGGCGATTTCGCCCGTAACGATGTTGGGCAGGGTATAGACGAAAGCCGCCGGGCTGGGAAAGAAATTCTCAGAGTCTTGTATCGTAGACTGATAGTTGGTATCGGCCTGCAACGATGCCGCCTTGTTGAACAGCACGATGGCACGGTCCTCGCATGGCACGAATCGCTCCTGCCCCTCATCTTTCAAGAGCATCTCTGAGGCCACAAAGCCTAACTTGCTGAGGGTGTCCATCTTGAAGAACTTCGGATAGTCGCCCACAAAAGTACGATACAGTTTGGTCAACAGAGCGTCGCCTTGTTCAGCATGGCTCATGCTGATGCCGTTGAGTGTTACGGCCTCAGAGGTGATGATGACAAAGTGTTTCAGCACGAGGCACCTCCTTTCGCAAAAAGCAGGGCCGCATTGCAGCCGCCGAAGCCCGAAAGCAGTTTGATGAACATTTTTTTCTCGGTCATTTCGTTTTGGTTGGAAAGCAGCAAAGGATGGGTAACACCTAAGGTCTCGTATCCCTTGGTAGCCAAAATGATGTGGTCGTCGATGGCTTGCATTGAGAGGATGGTCTCAAGCACGCCGGCGGCGCCCATGGTATGGCCGTAGTAGCCTTTCAGTCCGTTGACAGGCACATGTAACAGTCCAGCCCGTTCGATGGCCACCGACTCCATCTCATCATTATATAAAGTGGCGGTGCCATGCGCGTTGATGAAGGCGATTTGGCTGGGCTGAACATCATCGAGGGCGATTTTCAGCGCCCTGTAGCAGCCTTCGCCCGTGCGCGACGGGCCGCTGATGTGGTTGGCGTCGTTGCGGATGGCGCCACGGCAAGCCACCCATTCGTTGGGACCGACTGTGTCTTTCCTTGTGAAGACCACAGTAGCAGCAGCATCGCCAAGATTCAAGCCGCAACGGTAGGCATCGAAAGGCTTGCAGCAGTCGGACGACAAGGCCTTGAACGACTGGAAGCCCGAGACGATGAAAGCCGACTGCACATCGCAACCCACTACCACGACATGGTCGAAGCAGCCGCTTTCCAAGCTGCGCATCGCCTCAATCTGGGCACACACTCCAGAGATACAAGCGTTTGAAACCACAATCGGAGGATTGGGATTATGGAAGAAGTCGGTCAACTGACGGGCAGCCAAGCCCAACAACACCCTTTCTTCTGGAAAGCCTGTTTCCCTCTTGTCCAAAAGGAAGACATTGCCCTTGGTGGTGGAAAGAATGAACAACACCCGTTGTGAAGCCGTATCGATACCTGCCTCTTGTATGGCTCGGGAAGCCGAAAGGATGGCCATCTTTTCAAAGAAGGTATATTTTGCGTTGTCGGCCAAAGCTGCAAAGGCTTGGTCCACCTTGTCTCTATCCACCAGCGAGGCTACAAACGGTTCGCGCAAACCCCACCGGCCTGCATAATGCTTGAGCGCCGATTGGCCTGCCTTAACGGCGGCGTAGTTTTCGGCGGTGCTCATGCCCAAAGGCGAGATGATATTGTTGGATAGGCTGACGATCACACGTTTACCCCCCATCTTTTTTTCCATTCCTCGTAAAACTCAGGATTGTTCAACACCAGCAGATGTGTGTCCTTGTCCATGAAGACCTGCACCGAATGACCGGTGACGAAAATCTCCTTCGTGGCAGCATCGCGGATTTCGTAGTCAAAGATGATTTTGGCGGCCTCGGTGGGACGATAGACGAGCTGAACCTCAGGCCTCATGCCATAAATCATCGGGCGTTTGTATTTGAAAGAAAGCTCAACGATAGGCTCAAAAAAGCCTTTGTCGTACATCATCAGGTAACCCAAGCCGTATTTCCGGCCAAACTCCTCACGGGCGTCTTCGAAATACTTGGCATAGTTGCCGTGCCACACCACACCCATCGAGTCCACCTCGCTGAAGCGGATGTCGAAACACTTGGCGACCGATAATACTGTATCTTTCTTCATGGTTGTCAGTCTTTTGAATCAATATCTGTCAGTGCGATTTTCATGTTGCAACGCGCCAGTTCCTCCTCGCCGCTCTTGACCACGGCTTCCACCAAAGTTACCCGAAACACTTCTTCCAAGAGTTGGATAGTCGTTACGAGATGTTCGCCCACCTTTGGCGTTCGGATTATGTTCAGGCTGCTGATGGAACCGATGACCCCGATTTTGACCGTCTCGCCACTGTTCAGGTTGATGTAGCCGATACGGGCGGCACAGGTCTGGGCGATGTTTTCCACCAGTCCTGCCGCCGACATGCGTCCGTTGTCGACAAACAGATTGTCGGGGCGCACCTCAAACTCGGTCACGGAATACACCGCATCGCTCGACACCAATCGGTCAATCATCACAAAAGGCGGCCGCTGCGGAATCAGTTCCTTCAATGTTATGTCTGCAGTCGTTCTCATTGTTTCCAAAAATCGAAATAGTTGAACCACTGCGTGGGATAGCGACGCACGATGTCTTCAAGCTGAGCGGCAAATGTTTGGGCCAGTTGCTTGATTTGTTCGCGCTTGTTGGCCGTCCGGTCGCGTTGGATGGAACGCACAAAAGCATGATAGGTTCTCATGCCTTCCTTCATCACGAAAACGGCCAGCACTTCTATTTCTTTCTGCACGGCCAAGGCAAAGTCGCCCATGGGGAAATGTGCCGTATCGCCAAAGAACCGGCATTCGACGGTCTTCTGCGAACCGAAGATGCGGTCGCCGGGCATACTCACAATCTCACCGTTGTCGATGGCCGCATTCAAGGCAAACAGATGCGAGAGGTCGGGCTTCACGAGAATCATGCGCATGTTGTTTTGCGACAGCAGCCGCTGGCGGTTTTCCATCACCGTGGCCGTCTCACCGGCAAACACTAAGGCGTTGAACCGTTTTCTTTTGGGCTTCAACGAATAGCCTGCTATCTCATAGTTGCCGATATGGCTGCTCAGCAACATAAAGCCTTCGGGGTGTGTCTCCAACTCGTCCATCTGCTCTTGGCCTTCTTTCAAGAAATGGTATTTCTTGCCGGCATACACGCCAAACCGGTCCAAGATGATTTGTCCGAAACGGTAATGGTTGGCATAGACACACCAAAACGCCTTCCACGGTCCCAGCCCCAAATGCATGCGGAAGAACCAGTACATGGCTTGATAGCCTTTCCTGCTGAACAGCATATAGAAAGGTACCACCATGGCCATGATGCCGTAGAGCAGCCATAGCGGAGACACACGGAACAGCGCGATGAGCGATCGCTGCATCCACGGCAATCCGTCGGTCTTGCCCGACCATTCGTTATGTTGAAAGGCGCCGGCCATTCTTAGGTCAGGCGGTCTTTTTCTCGATGTAGTCGCAGAAGTCGCTGAATGTCTTCACAGCCGACATCTCCTCTGTCTTGATTTTGAAGCCAAATTTTTTCTCGACGATAACCACAATGTCGACGAAATCGAGGCTGTCGATGCCGATGTCTTCTTTCAAGCGGGCTTCGGATTGGATTTTTTCTTCGTCGATTTCAAGGTCCTCGATGAAGAATTCTTTGACATTTTCTTCTATTTCT
>JBGYWU010000180.1:0-4028 GCA_041842265.1 Candidatus Limimorpha sp.
AAGGATTACGGTTACCGTCTTTCATTCAGGACGGATGAGTTGGCGGAGTATTGTGGAAAGCAGTTCATTGACCTTTGGATTGAGTACCTTATTGGGTGATGGCTGGCTGGATAAAGATAAGTCGTGATATTGTCAACCATTGGCTTTGGCAGGACGCGGAGCGGTTGAAATGGTGGTTTGATCTCCTTCTTATGGCAGCATGGGAAGATAGGCAGACCATGCACGATGCACATTTATTCACCTTGCGTAGGGGGCAGATGGTGGCATCTGCCTCCTACCTTTCCGACCGCTGGGGAAAGAGCCACCCGACAATCATCCGATTTTTGAAGATGCTGGAGGATGAAGGGATGATTTATAGGCAAACTCTTTATAGGCAAACACACATTATAACTATTTGTAACTATGGCAATTATCAAGTTGCCTTTGATACCAAAGTTGACACCCTAATTTATACCCAAGTTGATACCCAAGTTGATACCCAAGTTGATACCCAAGTTTACACAAATAAAGAATATAAAGAATATAAAGAAATAAAATATTTAAAAGAAAAAGAAAAAGCCTTCGAGGGTTATTCACAGGAATGGCTTGACCTTTTCGATGAATGGCTTGAATACAAGAGTGGAAGGAAAGAGTACTACAAGACATGGAAATCGTTGAAAGCGATGGCTTCTTTGCTTCACAGGCTGTCGGGCGGCGACATCGAAACCGCAAAAAAAATCGTCGAGCAATCTATAGGTAACAACTGGGCTGGGCTGTTCGCCTTGAAGGAATGTTATTCCAAAGAACCCGACCACTACAAGGGCGATGACACTATTGGAAAAGTGTTTGAAAGAAGAGGAATCGACTAATACCATACAATATGAAAGCAAAAAGAATAGAAAACATCAACGCGCTCATTGAAAAGTTCATCGAGCAAAACAACAAGGCTGAACCTCCAAAGAGGTTCTATCTGCCATTCGACCAAAAAGATGTCGCGCAACTAATTGGAGTGAATTACAAGGCCGAAGCGCTTCGTCGAGTCCATCCAAACAAATACCAACAGATGGACGGTTCAATGAGACAAAACATTTCCGACGCTGCCAAATGGCTTTGCAACCCAAACAAGAAGCCTGGCTTGCTTTTCTTTGGTGATGTAGGCACGGGTAAGACACCCCTGCTCCGTGCCATTTGCGACACCATTAACATGGTCTGCGAACGCGACACATACGACAACGGAACAAAGGAGACAACCCTTGACAATTTCCGATGCATCAGTATTGTAAAATCCAAAAGTATCATCAATGACTACCTCAACCCACAGTCGCGGCCTCGTTATGAGCTGATGACCAAGGTGTCATTGATGGCTATTGATGAACTTGGAGTTGAGCCTATGGAATCCAAGTCATACGGAAATGTCAGCGAGCCACTCATAGACCTGTTCTGCGAACGCTACGACCGCCAACTTTGCACCATCATCAGCACCAATCTCGGCAACAGCGAAATCAGGCAACGCTACGGCACCCGACTTGCAGACCGCTTTGCCGAAATGTTTGCGACAATACCTTTCAACGGAGAATCTTACAGACAATAAATAATATGAACGAAGAAAACAACCAAATAGCGGAAATCAACAAGCACATCCGCGACGGCATCAAGACGTATGCCGACATCTGTCTGTTGGCCTATGCAAACCAATGGGCGGTAAAACTCGACTACTACCCAAGCGACATCATGAACGCCGTGCTGATATTCCAGCATGTCTGTTCCAATGTCGGAATCAAGAAAGGCCTCATCGACGAGGAGCGCGCCGGATTTCTCGGCTCAAAGCTCCGCAAACTCGTCATTGACATTACAGGATTCGACCCTGCCACCATCGCCATAGATGCTGACAAAGAAGAAAAGGAGGCTACCGATGGCAACAAAGATTAACGACGAAGTAACCTTCTTCGGAAAGTCCTACATGGCCGTTGAATACACGGAGCGTCCAGCCGACTTCTTCCCTACTGATGACGACCAGCAATGCCGCATCTGCCAACTGGCCCCGAATTTCTGCAAGATGAAAGAGGATTGCCACGGTGATACGCCTTTCGTGTTCGTCAAATCGGCTCATGCCAAGATGATGGAAAACTGCAAATAATATGAAAGCAAAATGCCACCAATGTTTCTACCTGAACTGGTATTATCTGACAGAAATACTGGGCTGGCGACTGGTTTTGCGGACTACACGGCTCCGCTGCTGTCGATCCCGATGGCGAACAGCCCGACCTTGACCATCATGGAGGGTGCGGATTCACTCCCATTGTGGGAGTGAGACAGATGATAATTCCCCTGTGGGTGGATGGTAAATTAAGCATGTTGAATCCTGCTTAATTGGAAAAACACGATTAACCAATTAAATATCAATACAATGGAAAACAAACAACCAAAATTCAGCAAAGACTTCAAGATTTGGAAAGCGTGTGATACAAATAACGAGACAAGGACTTGTCTCGAATACATCGTCTTCGATAAAGGTTATGCCTATGCAACAGACTCACGTATCTTGGCAAAAGTGAACCTGCGCACCCTTACCGGATTGGAAGAGGAAGAAGCAAGCAAACTCAACGGATTCTGCATCCACAAGGACTTATACAAAATTCTTGTCGGGCGCACCATTGAGGAAATCACCGACGGCGAAACCCGGTCAATCGTGTGCCGCATTAAGGCAAACACGCTTAGTTTCGCGCTTTACCCGAATGACAAAATCAACCCTCCGAAGTTCGATGAGGTGCTGAGGGCAGAAGGAGAACACCATCCTATTGAGAAGGTTGGCATTCACGGTAAGTTGCTCAGCAACCTAACGGAAGCCATCGGGCAAAGCCTCGTGAAGATGGATTTTTTCACCGAATCCTCAAAAATCATAGTGTCCCCAATATATGCCGATTACATTGATGTGAAAGGCTTGATTATGCCAGTTATGATTGACGGCTCTTTTGATTTTGAACAACCTAATAAATAACACACAATGGAAATAACAGGTAAACTAACCCAACTCACCAACGCCCAAGAAGGCACTTCACAGAAAGGCCCGTGGCGCAAAGCAACGGCAATTATCAAGACCGATGGCGAATACCCAAAGACTGTTGCCGTGGACTTTTGGAATTCAAAGCTCGACGAAGCGACCAAGATTCCACTTGGCACAACCTGCAATGTACGCTTCGATGTCGAAAGCCGCGAATTCAACGGCAAGTGGTACACCAACTGCAAAGGCTTCGGCATTGAGGCCGTTGGAGCAACACAACCAGCAACGCAACCCGCGCCACAGCCACAGCAAGCCTATAACCCGCCACAACAACAGCCCAGTTGGGACACTCCAATTGAACCACTGGGCGAAACTGACGACCTACCATTCTAAAAACCCCTACCGACATGAGAAGATATGACTTTCCCGCCAAGCGCGAGGAGATAGACGCATGTTGCGATGTAAAGCAACTCAAAGACTGGGAACACCAGTTTGAATTGTGCCTCCAACAAATGGAGTCCGATTTCGGCGGCATTGAGAATGTGCCTGAACGGCTGTTCAAGTATGCCCGTGCCAACCAAATGAACCTAAAGCAAATCAAGTTCAAGATTCGCAAACTCACTGGCCCCGTCAACTCTGCGGGCGCGCTAAAAGCCTTCCACGACACCGTGAAGGAACTTCTTCCAAATGAATACGGATACATCGTCGAGCACGCGAAGGTGCGCCTCGGTCGCAAGCATGAAGATTGGGACGAACTCATCAAACGCCGCAAGCCATGAACTACAACTCGCAAGAAAGCATAATACCCGGACAAATTACAGAGTTGCGTGGAATCTACTACCGCGCCCAAAGTGTCATGCCCGGCACGCCGTGCCGGATGCAATGTGACTGCCGCATGCCAGAATACGCAGTGAACAAAACAAATTGCAGCGGCTTCTGCTACCGATGGTCAAACTGCGGGAAAATTGTCTTCCGACGCATCGACTGCCTTCCTGAAGGAGAGAACATTATCGTAGAGACCAAGTTTGCCAAAGACTGCCGCTTGAGC
>JBGYWU010000181.1:0-7852 GCA_041842265.1 Candidatus Limimorpha sp.
GCCGAGATTGATTTGCGGATGATTGGTGTTGGCGGTCACATTACCAAAGAAAGTGCAATTCATGATTTGTGGCGAACCGGTGATGTTGGCACCAGATTCTATAGCCGCACCCTCGTTGAACTTGAAGACACAGTTGTCGAAAATAGGGTCGCAGTTCATGAAGTTGACTGCGGACGACTGGTGATCGGTGTCAAAATAGCTGAAATGGCAGCCGTTGAAAGTTACCTCGCTGTTGATGATTTTGATGCCACTGAGGGCGATAAAGACACAAGGTTCGAATCGACTGGCATCAGAAGCGTCCTCGAATCGGATACGAGGGCGTGCCTCGTCGTTGTCGTGGCTTTTTACGAAAAAGGATGCTGAATCCGACACCCGTCCTTCAACAGTCATAGAGCCTTGAATGGTCAGTGTAACATTGTCAAACTCAATGTATTTGTAATGAGGGACGAACAGTTGGTCGGTAGGTGCAATGGTGAGGTCAGCCATGATTCGATAAACAGGTCTGCCCATGCTGTATGGCGTTTCGCCGATGTAGACGACGCATCCGTTGCTGTTTGCGACGAGAGCATCCAAATCATAGGTCGTGCCGTTGCCCGGACTCACCCATTGGGCGTTCAGCATCGACCAAAGGCCGATGCTGAACATTATTAATAAGGTTATTTTTTTCATAGCGGTTACTTATTAATAGCTGCAATACCTGGCAGTTCCTTGCCTTCGATGGCTTCGAGCAAGGCACCTCCGCCTGTGGAGACGTAGCTTACGCGGTCGGCCAAGCCAAACTTGTTGATACAGCTTACGCTGTCGCCGCCGCCGATGAGCGAGTAGGCACCGTTCTTCTCAGTGGCTTCCACGATGGCTTCGGCCAAGGCACGCGAGCCGTGGGCAAAGTTGTCGAACTCAAACACGCCACAAGGGCCGTTCCAAAGGATGGTTTTCGACTTCTTGATGATTTCTGCATAGAACTTGCGGCTTTCGGGACCGCAGTCGAGGCCTTCCCATCCGTCGGGCACATTCATAGGGTCAACCACTTGTGTTTTGGCGTCGTTGGAGAAGCTGTCGGCCACTACCACGTCGAACGAGAGGTAGAGGTTGACGCCTTTCTGCTTGGCTTTTTCAATGAGATCCAAGGCGAGGTCGAGTTTGTCATCTTCGCAGATGGAATTTCCGATTTTGCCGCCGAGGGCTTTCTTGAAGGTGTAGGTCATGCCGCCGCAAAGGATGAGGTTGTCGACCTTGTTGAGCAGGTTTTCGATGATTTCGATTTTTGTGGAGATTTTGGATCCTCCCATGATGGCGGTAAAAGGATGCTGGATGTCGTTCATCACCTTGTTGACGGCAGCCACTTCCTTGCCCATCAGGTAGCCGAACATCTTGTGTTCGGCATCGAAACTGTCGGCGATGAGTGTGGTGGAAGCATGGGCGCGGTGTGCGGTGCCGAAAGCGTCGTTGATGTAATACTCGCCATAGCTTGCAAGGGTCTTGGTGAATTCTTTCTGTGAAGCCTTGACAGCTTTCTTGGCTTCATCGTAGCCTTCTTCGCCTTTCTCAATGCCGCGCGGCTTGCCTTCTTCCTCGGCATAGAAGCGCAGGTTCTCGAGCATGAGTACCTCACCGGGTTTCAAGGCGGCCACTTGGTCGGCGGCTTTCATGCAGTCGGGGGCAAAGGCCACATGACGGCCCAACAGCTCTTCCAAGTGCTTGACGATCGGCTTGATGGAAAATTTCGGATCGGGGTTCTTCTTCGGACGGCCAAGGTGCGACATCAGCACGACCATGCCTCTGTCGTTCAAGACCTTGTTGATGGTAGGCAGGGCGGCACGCATACGGGTGTCGTCGGTGATGTTGAGGTTGTCGTCCAGCGGGACGTTGAAATCGACGCGAATGACCGCGCGCTTGTTCTGGAAATTGATTTGATCGATGTTAACCATAATGTCATTATTTTGAGATATGAATTTCAATTGATAAAGCCTATTCGTTGGACTTGTGTGCTTTGCGGGCGGCATTTTGCTTGACGACCATGTTGATGGCTTTGGGCAACACCTCGAACTCAAAGGGTGAGTTGTTGAGCGATTCGCCTTCCGTCTCCACCTTCAACTTATGAGGCGGGATGGATACAATGCGTATCTTTTTGCCACGGAAAGTGGTAACTTCCTTCAGTTTCTTGACAAAAGTGCCGTCATAAATTCTCTTGATGTTGGCTGCAAATTTCAGCATGGACACTTTTTTGATTACCGTAACATCGAGTAGGCCGTCATCGGGGATGGCATTGGGCATCATCATCATGCCGCCGCCGTTGAAGCGGCAGTTGCCGACCGACAAGCTGAGGATCTCATCATCATAGATGAGTTTGTCGTCAATATCAATCTGAATATGAGTGATTTTGTAATTGAGTAGGCATTTGACCAAGCTAACCAGATAACGTATGGCTCCCCCTTTGCCTTGTTGTTTCAGGGTGTTGGTGGCATCACATACCATTTCGTCAAGTCCCGTTCCGGCGGCATTGAGAAAATAGCGGATTTTTGGGTCACCATCATTGTAATAATTCAGTTTGCCGACATCGTGGGCGAAGAGATAACCGGTTTTGATGATTTTGATGACTTTCTGATAGTCAAGGGGAAAGTCAAAAGTACGCCTCCAATCGTTACCCGTTCCGACAGGGATGGTGGCCATGGTGATTTGCGTGGTAGGAACAAGATCTTGGGTGAAAATGCCGTTGATAACTTCATTGTTCGTACCGTCGCCTCCTACGGCGATGAATTTCCGATACCCTTTTTCGACAATGGCATTGCGGACGATTTCTATGGCATGTCGCGTATATTCGGTTAGTATGTCATCGAACTCAAAACCCTCATCGAGAAGGATTTGTTTAATATTAGGCCAATCTTTCCCGGATTTTCCGACGGAAGCCACTGGATTGACCACAACCAACCATTTACTGTTTTCTTCTGCCATAAGAATTTGGTTTTTTCAGGGGTCAAAGATAGGAAATAAAACAATTGGACGTAACAAAAAACCGCTTTCTGTTGAAAGTATGGCCGCGACATTGTTTTTTTTTATAGTTTTGCACGCCATTTGGAAAATTGAGAGAATATGCATACTTTAAATGACAGAATTACTCTTGGGGAAGTTGAAAAAGTCTTGTATTCTAACGAAAAGATTGAAATCTCAGACGCGTGGATGAACCGCGTGGAGGATTGTTATTGTTTTTTGGAAAAATTCGCTGCCGAAAAGGTCATCTATGGCATCAATACAGGTTTTGGCCCTATGGCCCAATGGCGTGTTGACGACAAGTATCTTACCGATCTTCAATATAATATCATACGTAGCCATTCCACGGGTGTGGGCGAGCCTTTAGGCGATGTGTATGTGAAATCGGCCATGATAGCCCGCCTTGGCACGGTGCTGCAATGCCGTTCCGGCGTTCACACCGACGTGGTGGAGCTGCTCATAGCGTTCATCAACCTTGAGATTTATCCCTTTATCCCCATGCACGGAAGCGTGGGTGCCAGTGGCGATCTGGTGCAGTTGGCGCACATCGCCCTCTGCCTCATCGGCGAAGGCGAAGTGCACTACAAAGGCCAGTGGAGGCCTACCGCTGAGGTAATGAAGGAAAACAACCTTGAACCGCTCAAGATGTACATCCGCGAAGGCCTCTCCATCACGAATGGAACTTCTGTCATGACGGGTATCAGCATCGTCAATCAGTTCCATGCCGAAAATTTGCTCGATTGGGCCACCCTTGCCGCTGTTTGGATGAATGAGATAGCCTCTTCTTTCGACGATTACATGTCGGAGGGCGAGAACAATTGCCGCCGCCACGAAGGGCAACAAGTGATGGCCCGCCGCATGCGCGAACTCTCCAAAGGCTCGCAATGTCTCAAGAAACGCGCCCACGAGCTTTACGACTACGGCCATTCCAACGTGAAAGTGTTTGAACACAAGGTGCAGGCCTATTATTCCTTGCGCTGCACGCCTCAAATCTTAGGTCCCATCTACAACACTTTGATGTATGCCCGCCAAATCCTTGAGGATGAACTCAATTCGGCCTGCGACAACCCCATCGTTGACCCTGAATCGGAGTATGTCTATCATGGAGGCAACTTTCACGGCGACTATATCTCGTTGGAGGAAGACAAAGTGAAAATTGCCTTGGTGCGCCTTGCCATGACTTCGGAGCGCCAGTTGAACTATC
Source organism: Candidatus Limimorpha sp. (assembly GCA_041842265.1). Taxonomy (GTDB): domain Bacteria; phylum Bacteroidota; class Bacteroidia; order Bacteroidales; family F082; genus Limimorpha. Next base: position 4,193 of record JBGYWU010000181.1, read on the forward strand.
TTTTCCACGACCGCATCAACGGTATCCTGCCGCCTTTCCTCAATCTCGGAACACTGGGACTGAACTACGGCATGCAAGCCTGTCAGTTCACGGCCACCTCGACGACCGCCGAATGCCAAACCTTGGCCATGCCCAACTATGTGCACAGCATTCCCTGCAACAACGACAACCAGGACATCGTCAGCATGGGCACCAACTCCGCCCTGCTCTGCAAGCAGGTGGTGGAAAACTGCTTCCAGGTGATGGCTATACAATACATCGCTTTGGCGCAGGCCACCGATTGCCTCGAAATCGCCGACAAGCTGAGTCCTACCTCACGCAAGATCTACGACAAAGTGCGCGAAATCACCCCGCTCTTTATCGAGGACACACCTTTCTACAAGGACATCGCAGCTGTTGAGAATTATCTGAAAACAAATCCCTTGAAATTGAAATAATGAAATATGCGCTCATCACAGGTGCCTCTCGAGGCTTGGGAAAAGCGATTGCCTTACGGTTGGCTAAGGACGGGTTTGCCACCATTATCAACTACCAGTCGAACAATGAAGCAGCCCAAGACACGCTGAGACAGGTGCAGGGAGCCGGCGGCACGGGCGAGTTGCTGCCTTTCGATGTCTCTAATGCCCAAGCCATTGAAACGGCTTTGGGATCGTGGGCGGCCAGCCACCCCGACGATTATATCTCTGTGTTGGTCAACAACGCAGGCGTCAGGCAGGATAACCTTATGATTTTCATGCATGAGGAGCAATGGAACCATGTGCTCGACACCACCTTGAACGGCTTCTTCTACATCACGCGCCGCCTGCTGAAGGACATGGTGACCCGCCGCAACGGACGTATCATCAACATGGCTTCGCTGTCGGGACTGAAAGGCCTGCCTGGACAAACCAACTATTCCGCCGCCAAGGCAGCCCTTATCGGTGCCACAAAGGCTTTGGCGCAAGAAGTGGCGGCCCGCAAGATAACCGTTAACGCTATCGCCCCCGGGTTTATCGCCACCGACATGACCAGAGAACTCAACGAGGCCGAACTGAAGAAACTCATCCCGCTTGGGCGCTTCGGCAGGCCCGAGGAAGTGGCTGCCTTGACCAGCTTCTTGGCTTCTGATGATGCCGCATACATCACCGGGCAGGTGATTTCCATCAACGGAGGTTTATATACATAAATCCTAGCCCTTCGATACTTCGTTCAGCCCCGACGACCTAAGGTTCCTGAGTGATTGCCGAGCACAGCCGAAGTATCGAAGGGCCGACAATAAAAACAGAGAATCAAATTATGGATCATAGAAAAGTCGTCATCACAGGCATGGGCATTTGGTCATGTTTGGGCAAAAACAAGGAAGAGGTTGAAGTTTCGTTGCGCGAAGGCCACTCTGGCATCGGCATCGACCCGCAACGCACAAAATACGGATACCGTTCGCCCTTGACGGGCATCGTTGAGCAGCCACAGTTGAAAGGAAAACTTGACCGCAAACTCCGCATGTTCTTGGCCGAAGAGGGTGAATACGCTTATATGGCCACTTTGGAGGCCTTCCAACAGGCGGGTATCGATGATGCGTATCTGATCGAAAATGAAGTAGGTGTGCTGTTTGGCAACGACTCTTCCGCCAAAGCCGTCATCGAATCGCATGAGACGGTGTTGGAAAAGAAAGACACCACCTTGTTGGGCTCGGCAGCCATTTTCCAGTCGATGAACTCAACCGTAACGATGAACCTCTCTACCATCTTTCGCTTGAAAGGCATCAACATGACCATCAGCGCGGCCTGCGCCAGTGGCTCCCATGCCATAGGCTTGGGTGCCTTGCTCATCCGCAACGGCTTGCAGGATATGGTGTTGTGCGGCGGCGCACAAGAAACCAACTTCCTCTCGATGGGCAGTTTCGATGGCATTAGCGCCTTCTCGACCCGGGTCGACGAGCCGACCAAGGCCTCACGCCCTTTCGATCGCGACCGCGACGGCCTCGTACCGAGCGGTGGTGCGGCGGCTTTGGTGCTGGAGGATTACGACCATGCCGTGGCGCGTGGCGCAACGATTTTGGCCGAAGTGTGCGGATATGGTTTCTCATCGAACGGCGAAAGCCATATCTCACAACCCAGCGAGGAAGGCTGCCATCGCGCCATGACCCGCGCCATGAATGAGGCAGGAGTGGAGCCCGAAGACATTGACTATGTGAACGCCCACGCCACCTCAACACCACAAGGCGACATGTTTGAGGCCTTGGCCTTAAAGAAGATGTTTGGCCCCACACAAACGCCTATCTCGTCCACCAAGTCGATGTCGGGTCACGAGTGCTGGATGGCCGGTGCCAGCGAAATCATCTATTGCATCCTTATGATGCGCGGCGGCTTCATCGCTCCCAACATCAACTTCGAACATCCCGATGAATATTCGGAAGGTCTCAACATCATCAGCGTGGCCACCAACAAGAATCTCAACACCGTCCTTTCCAATTCCTTTGGCTTTGGTGGGACAAACAGTGCATTGGTACTCAAGAAAATATAGTCAAAATGGATTTGTTCCCCGCCCTTGAAAAGGCTTATACCAAAGATAATAAGAAAGCTGGCGAAGCCCAAGAATTGGCTTACTTCATCGCTTTCGGCCCCGTCATCTTCCAAGTGGGTCGCCTGATGATTAAATTCGGCATCTTGGAAATGCTCCGCGACAACGAACAAGGCATGACCCGAGCCGAGATTGCTGAAAAGACTGGTCTTTCTCCGTACGCGGTGAAGGTGCTGATGGAGGGCTCGCTCTGTATCGGACTTGTGTTGGTGAATGTCGGGACCGACCGCTTCACCTTGTCGAAGACGGGCTGGTTCCTGCTGACCGACCCTGCCATCCGTGTCAACATCGACTTCAACCACGATGTCAACTACGAAGGTTGGTTCCATCTTGATGAGGCCTTGAAAGAAGGCCGTCCTGCCGGTTTGGAACACTTCGGCAGCTGGCCCACCATCTACGAAGGCCTTTCGCAGTTGCCGCCCGAGGTGCAGAAAAGCTGGTTTGGTTTCGACCATTTCTATTCCGACCATTCGTTCGACCATGCCTTGCAGGTGGTGTTTGACGGCAAGCCCAAGACACTTTTGGACGTGGGTGGCAACACGGGTCGCTGGGCCTTGCGCTGTGTGGGTTACGACAACGAGGTCAACGTAACCATCATGGACTTGCCGCAACAGTTGGAAATGATGCGCGAGTTCACCAAAGGCAAGAAAGGCTATGAACGCATTGACGGCTACGGTATCAACTTTTTGGACGACACGCAGCAGTTCCCCACCAACAAGCATTACGACATCATCTGGATGAGCCAGTTCCTCGATTGTTTTGGCGAGGACGAAATCATGAGCATTGTTGGCCGTGCCGTCAAAATCATGGATAAGGACAGCCGCCTTTGCATCATGGAGACCTTCTGGGACCGTCAGAGATACACCTCGGCAGCATTCGCCCTTACCATGACGAGCCTTTATTTCACCGCCTTGGCCAATGGCAACAGCAAGATGTATCACAGCGGCGACATGGCCCAATTGGTCGGGAAAGCCGGTTTGGAAGTGGAGACTATCCACGACGGCCTCGGCCTCGGCCATAGTATCATGGTTTGCAGAAAATAATCACAGAGGCGAACCTGTGTGTCCGCCCACACAATGGAATACATTTCAACAACCAACA
>JBGYWU010000182.1:0-8735 GCA_041842265.1 Candidatus Limimorpha sp.
AACTACACCACTCAATGTTTTCTTTACAAGAAATCATCAATCCTTGGACACTAATCAGCCCAATGATTAAAAGCATTGTCAAGATAATTCTCTGTTTCATTGTTGTATCGATTTTTAATGTTGTTTTTCCATCCTTGCCAAGTTCTTTGTCCAAGCAGGGCGTCTTCAAGTTGCTTAATTGTATAACCTTGAACTCTATCAGGATAATGTTTGGTTAGTTCATTCCAAGAATCATCATCAGTATAATAGTAATAAGAGTATGATTCTTTAATCCCGTCTATTAGGTCTTCAACTATACCTGTATACATGCGTCTGGAATAATGATATCGTCGAAGATTTAAATTGGGGTAAACCATTCTAGTTAACCTCCATTGCACCCCTCTTGCCCAACTTTCGGCAACAATATCCTCGCTGTTGGTATAGTCTCCTCCTGAACTCATGTTCCAATGGGAGGCATGAGCCAATTCGTGTATGGTTGTTCCGTAGATGTCCTTTGTCGATCTTTCGGGGTTGTATATGTGAATGGCGCTTCCCAAAAGCCTTAACGCTTCCGGAAGGAGTCCAGTCGCCCTTTGTAAGGCCCTCGTCGTAAATGTTATCGGTTATTCTATATGCCTCTCTCAAAAGTTCCTCATGGGAGAACTTGCCGTTGTCGTTTTCCCATTCCTCCGGAATGAACAATTCTTCCAAAACCTCAAAGTCCACGCTTGGAATGTCATGGGTTACAGGGACGCTTGCATACAGCGGAGTCGGTGTGCCTTCGGGCACTGTCGGGTCTTGATAAGTGGTGGAGCCTTCGATTATCTCATAATCGAGCGGGTACTGGTACAAATCCAACAACGTGTCATTGTGCAACAAAGTTAAATCATCCTCGCCGTGCGGAAAAAACTTGATGTAATAGTGGGATGCAGAGATTGTTTCTTTGCTTTGTCCTCCATACAGATTGTCCCATGCCCTTTGCATAGTGGCAACCGAATAGGGATTTTCCAATTTCTTGCCAAGAACGGAATTGCTATTGATTGAATTTTTCCGTGTTTGCGTGGTTTCTGTTGACTCTTTCTGGCAACTTGACAAAAAAGAGCCGACAAAAAATGTGACAAGGAGCGATGCCTTCCAAAATGTTCTCATAGTTTGTACTTGTCCGTTTGGTTGATAATAACTAAATCAAGTGACTTTGACGGATACTCATTCGGATTTCCGATCCGTTTTTATTCAACAAACACGGTGCAAAGGTACGGCTTTTTCTCAACCGACAAGATTTTTTCCGTATTTCTGAAAAAAATCTGTTTTCTATTTATTAATCTAATGTGTATTTCTGCCAACTGCGCTATCAAAAAATAAATCCATATTTTTGCAATGCAAATTACAAATATAAAAATGGCAAAACGGGATATATTCAAAGTGATTAATCCTTTTGATGAAGGGGCTGAAGTGGTTGTTTCAGGCACAAAAGCCCAAAATAAGGCTATCTGCCATTTTCCAGAAAATCACTATCTTTGCGCCCCAATATATCGTTCCGACTTATGAAATCACTGAAAATGTTTTTCTTGGCTGTTGGTTGCCTTGTGGTGATGGCAGCAACAGCCCAAAACCAGCAGCCTCAATCGAAAGCGCAGATGAACGCCCAAAAGTTCGCCACGACACTTTACCTTATTGACAACTTCTACGTGGATACCGCCAACAGCGAGAAGGTGACGGAAGACGCCATCATCGCTGCATTAAAGGAACTCGACCCGCATTCAGCCTACATCTCCAAGAAGGATGTGGAGAAAGCCAACGAGCCACTCGTGGGCAGTTTTGAAGGCATAGGTGTAACCTTCCAGCTCATCCGCGACACCATCACCGTCATCAGCCCCACGGCTGGAGGGCCATCGGAAAAAGTCGGCATTATGGCCGGCGACCAATTCATCAAAATTGACGGCGAGGAAGCCTTTGGCAAGAAAGTGGACAACGAATATGTACAGAAGCACTTGCGTGGCAAGAAAGGCACCAAAGTTACCGTAAGCGTGAAACGCGGCAACGACACGGAACTCCTTGATTTTGAAATCATCCGCGACAAGATTCCCTTGAACAGCATTAACGCGTCCTATATGCTTGACAATCATGTGGGTTACATCAAGCTCGACCGCTTCGCCCAAGAGTCGACCGCAGAGTTTAAGGAAGCCTTCGCCAAGCTGCAAGCCCAAGGCATGGAGTCGCTCATTTTCGATCTGCGCGGCAACACGGGCGGCTACCTCAACACCGCCATCGAGCTCGTCGACCAGTTCCTCACCGAAAACCGTCTCATCGTCTTCACTGAAGGCTTACACTCGCCCCGCCAGGAATGGCGCAGCACGAAAGCCGGCCTCTACACCCATGGGAAGCTGGTCGTATTGATTGACGAAGGATCGGCCTCGGCCAGCGAAATCCTCTCGGGTGCCATCCAAGACCACGACCGTGGTGTTGTCATCGGGCGGCGTTCGTTTGGCAAAGGCTTGGTGCAACGTCCCTTCAATCTGCCCGACGGCTCCGTCATCCGTCTCACTACATCGCGCTACCACACTCCTTCGGGGAGGTGCATCCAGCGGCCATACGAGAACGGTGCCGAAGACTATGCCAAAGAAATGACCAAGCGCCTTAAACACGGCGAATACTTCCATGCCGACAGCATACATTTCCCCGACTCGCTGAAATACAAGACCGAGGCCGGGCGCACCGTGTACGGCGGCGGCGGTATCATGCCCGACATTTTCATCCCTGTTGATACGGCCTTCAACAGCAAACTCTACACCAACCTTGTCCGTAAGGGTGCCTTGAACCGTTTCACCACCGAGTACGGCCTGAGGCACCGCGATGAGATCAAATCCCGATACGTTGATTTTGAGCATTTCAACAAAGACTTCAACATAGGCGACGATTTCATCAACGGGATCAAAGCCGCTGCTGAGGAAGCCAAAGTAGAATGGAACGGCGAGCAGTTTGCGCACTCCGAGAAATTCCTGCTCTTGCAAATGAAGGCTTTAATCGCCAGAAATGTTTGGGAAGCACAGCAATACTACCAAGTGATGGCTGCAGTCGACCCGGGCATCCTGAAAGCTTTGGAAATCCTTGGAAATGAGAAGCAATACAAAAATATATTGAAAGGAAAATAGTTTTTCGCAAGATTAATGCCTTCAAATAGGAAATTTTCCTACTTTTGCAGTATCATTTACAATAACAATAATTACTTAAAACATCTACAAATGAAGAAATTCACCATTATCACCGCAACATTCCTTTTGATGGGAATGTTGTTTGGCTCGCAAGTCATGGCTCAAGGCCGTATCGACTTGGGTAGAGCCAAGTCAGCACAACGCTGTACCGCCATGACCGACGAAGGCTTCTCAGCCACATTCTCTTTCAGCAGCATTGAATCCGCCGAAGTAACCACAGAAAAGGGTGTGTTTTCCAACATCACCATGGAAAACACGTATCCAACTGGCATTGAGGGAGAACCCACATTGCCTGCCGTCAACAAGCTGCTCGCCATTCCATACGGTGTCAGCAACGTCTCTGTAGAGGTGAAGAACTTCACCACCAAGGAGTATGCTCTCGCCGACTTCGGCATCAAGACGCTTTATCCGCAGCAGCCGCTGCTCCGCAAAGACCAGAAGCCTGGCGACCTTCCCTTTGCTTACAACGAGAAAGCCTACAACTCCAAAGGCTTTGCCAAACGCCCCATCGCTGAGGTCAAAATCCAAGGCACGCTGCGCGGCATCCAAGTCGGTGCCCTGACGGTCAACCCCGTGCAATATGATGCTGCAAGCAACAGCATCCGTGTTTACAACGACATCGAAGTTGAAGTCCGATATGAGAACTATGACAAGTCGGCTTCCTACAACGAGTTTGCCAGGACGTTCAGCCCATATTTCGCCGGCATCTACAGCCAGATGTTCAACTGGCGCGACGACGTGTACGACGAGCATCCCGACCTCTGGCAGTCTCCCGTCAAGATGTTGGTCATAGCCGACCGCATGTTTGAGGAATGCATGCAGGATTGGCTTGCCTGGAAGACCAAAAAAGGCATCTACGTTGACGTGAACTACACGGATGAAATCGGCAACAACGCTTCGGCTATCCGCACCTTCATTCAACAGAAATACCAAGAAAACGCTCCCACTTTCATCATGGTCATGGGTGACAAGGCCCAAGTGGCTCCCTCCGCAACCGGCAGCCAAACCCAATGTGTTACTGACCTTTATTATATGAGTGTTGACGAAGACATGTTTGCCGATATTTTCCACAGCCGATTCCCGGCAGAAAACGTCGCCCAGATGCAGGCCATGCTCAACAAGGCACTTGAATATGAACAATTCACTATGCCCGATCCGAGCTATTTGAGCAACGTATTGCTCATTGCGGGTGAGGACAGCGGCTGGGGTATCACAGTAGGCCGTCCCACCATTTGGTACGCCACCAACTATTACTACAACACAGAACATGGTTTCAATGAAGTACACGAATACAGCCACGGCACCTACAGCGGCTGCTACGACTGGCTTAACGAAGGCGTAGGTTTCGTCAACTACACTGCCCACGGCTCCAACACCAGCTGGGCTAATCCGCAATTAACCATCAGCGATGTCAACAACCTGACCAACGAGCACAAGTACTTCCTCGCCATGGGCAACTGCTGCCAAGCCGCCGACTGGGGCATCAGCGGCAGCTGCTTTGGAGAGGCCATGGTTCGTGCAGAGAACAAGGCCGCATACGCCTACATCGGCTCATGTCCTTCCACCTATTGGCTCAACGACTACTACTTTGCCGTAGGAGCCACAAGCCATGCCGACGGCACCATGCCTACGATGGAAGAGACCACCATGGGCTGCTACGATGCCATTTGGACAGACGATGCCTTCAACACCGCTTGCGCCATCCCGTTCATTGGCAACTTGGCCAGCAACGCCGCCCAAGCCCTGGGCTACGAGCTGCACATCAACACCCTTTACTGCTGGCAAGCCTATCACGTGCTGGGTGATGGTTCCATTATGCCTTTCCGCGTGCAACCTACTCCCAATGACGTCACCCACCTTCCTACCCTGCCTATCGGTCTGGATTTCTACACCGTAAGTGCTGCACCCGGTTCATACGTAGGCATTACCAAGGATGGCGTACTGCATGGCGCAGGACTCATCGGCGAAAGCGGCACTGCTGATATTCCGATCGAGCCCATCACTAGCGGTGGCGACGTCACCATCTGCGTAACCCATCCGCAACATGTTCCCTACATCAGCGAGGTTCCCGCAGCCGCCATGGAAGGCGCTTATATCGCCTGCAACGGTGTGCAGTGCGAACAGCCTTTAATCACTGGCGCACATGTGGTTCCTACAGTTTCTCTGAAAAACGTTGGCATTCAAACTGCCAACAATATCAATGTCGTGTTGAGCACTGAATCTGAATATATCAACCTCACACACACCACGGCCACCGTTCCCTCAATTGCCCCTGATGCCATCTATGAGATCGCCAACACTTTTGATTTTGATGTGGCCGTCAACATCCCCAATAATACCAAGGTGCGTTTCTTCTTGACCTGCACTTCCGGCTCCGATGTTTGGGAAAGCAAGTTCGACCTCACTTTCGGCGCTCCTGAATTCGTCATGAATAACATCAGCAACACCCAACTGCAACCCGGTGGTAATGGAACACTTAACTTCGACCTCACCAACGCGGGTGCTGCAAATGCCGAGAACTGCATCTTTGAGGTGTACTCCAGCTCGAACGACATCACGTTGGAGAGCAACACCATCCAGATCAATGCCATCGCTGCCGGTGAAAACATCACCATCCCCGTCAACCTCACTGTGGGTAGCGGTGTTGAAATCGGAACAACCTATGAACTTTCCTACCTCATGACATGCGGCCACTATTCATTGGCAGGTTCTTATTCCGCCACCGTTGGCAACATCGTAGAAGGTTTTGAATCGGGTGACTTCAGCATGTATGACTGGCAATTCGGCGGCCCCGCCAACTGGACCATCGTGAACAACGAAGCCAATTCAGGCACCTACAGTGCCAAGTCGGGTACCATCTCGGACAATCAGCAGACTGTCCTTTCACTGACCACTGAAATCCTTGCCAACGGAGAAGTCAGCTTCTACAAGAAGGTTTCTTCTGAAACCAACTACGACAAACTCTTCTTCTACATAGACGATATGGAAAAGGGCAACTGGTCGGGCAATGTGGCATGGAGCAAGGAATCCTATCCCGTGACCGCTGGCACCCACACTTTCAAGTGGACATACAAGAAAGACTACAGTCAAAGCAGCGGCAGCGACTGTGCCTGGGTCGACGACATCCAGTTCCCGCCAACCAGTGTCATCCTCTCACTCAATCTTGTTACCAACCTTGAGGCAAACGTCAACGGCTACAGTGTCGCCCTGACTTGGTCCGGCTCCGATGACGCTACTGCCTATATCATCAACCGCAACGGTGAAGAGATTGCCAACCAGTCGGGTACTTCGTACAACGATAATTTGTCGGGAGACGGAATATATACTTATAGTGTCATCGCCACCGACGGCAACGGCCATTATTCAGCTCCTGCATTCGTTACCGTCAACGTCGGCACCGTCGGCGTTGAAGAAATGAATGTGAAAGAGTTCGGCATCTATCCCAATCCTGTCAACAACACACTCAACATCAACGGCGGCAACGCTGAATTCAGCTATGTGATGTTCAACGGTATGGGGCAGATGGTGGCCAATGGCAAGGTCCAAGGCACTGAGCAAATCAATGTCAGCGACATGGCCAAGGGCATTTACTACCTCCGCATTACCACCGGCACACAAGTGCGTGTGGAAAAGGTCATCGTGGAATGATTCACTGTCGACTCAATGAAAAAAAGCCGCTCGTTGAGCGGCTTTTTTTTGTGTTGAATTTTTGGGGAGACAGGTGGGATTCCAAAATCCAATGACTAATCGACTAATCAACGTGATTGGGTTTTGGGAGTGGTTATAGTCCTCTTTGCTTATTGATGGCTTCGTATGCGGCGTTGATTTCTTGGAATTTCTTCTCGGCGGCTTGTCTCACCTCTTCGCCGAGGTTGCTCACCAAGTCGGGATGGTTTTTCTTGGCCATTTCGCGGTAAGCCTTCTTTACCTCCTCATCGCTGGCGGAGGAATCGATGCCGAGAATCTTATAGGCGCTGTCTGTCTCACGGATGAACATGGCTCTGACCGACTGGAAATCGCTGCCGGTGATGCCCATATAATCGGAAATCAAATTGATGATCCTCAGCTCATCGTCAACGACAGCCGCATCGGATTGGGCGATGCCGAACAAATAATGAAGCAATTGCAGGCGCGAGGCGTAATCCATATAACGGCCGATCTGCATGCTCACCTCATAGATGTTGTAGTCCTTCGAAAGAATCTCCCTAAGCATCTTGATGTAGTTCTCTGCGCGTTTCTGCCCGAAATTTTGCACGAAGAAGCGCTTCACATAGTCAAGTTCCGACTTCTTCACACCGCCATCGGCTTTCATGACGGCGGCGGTGAGCACAAGCAGTGTCACATTGAAGTCGCGTTTCTCCTCCGTGTTGCCAAAGACATCCTCCACTTGGGTGCGGATGACTCGCGGGCGGGTTGAAGAGGAGAGGACACTGCCGATGGCATAACCGATAATCGCTCCAATAGGGCCGTTGCCGAACACCCACCCAAGGCCTGCCAACACGAGTTTCAGAAAGAATCCCATAATTCTGTTCTTGTTTTGAACCGCAAAAGTACGCAAAATTGACGGCGATGCGGAAAAAAAGCCCAAAAACAGCATTAGATTTAGAAAGATTTCGTACTTTTGCCTCCTTATATTATGCACAACCACAATTTTAATCATTTAACAACCAATCACAAATGAAAAAAGTTTTCTTATCCCTCGTGTTTGTGGCGTTGTCTGCGATGACATTCGCCCAGCAATGGACAAGCATCAGCAGCAATGCTCCTGCCGGTCCTGAGGTCAAGTTGGTTTCGAGCAGCGAGCAGCAAGTCGTCATCGACTTCTCGCTAGGCGGATTCTACCTGACCAGAGTAAGCACCCCGAACGGCACACAACAAATCGTTTCCGTGCCCCAAATGGCCTCGATGCTTGATGTCGGTGCTCCCGACCTTCCCCAATTCCCCGTCCCCGCCATCATCGGAAACATGGCTGAGATGCAAGTCAGTGTGACCCTGAGCGACTTCACCGATTATGAAAACGTTGAAATTGCCCCTTCAAAAGGCAATTTCAGCCGTCAGATCGATCCCGAAAGCGTGGCCTACACCTATGGCGAGATGTATAGCAAGGATGCTTTCTATCCTGCTGCACAGGCCTATCTTGACACACCTTACATCCTCCGCGATTTCCGCGGACAGAACATCATGGTGCGTCCTTTCGCCTATAACCCCGTCACCAAGACCCTTCGTGTTTACCACAACATGACTATTGCCATGAACAAAGTAAGCGACAATGGAGTGAACCAGAAATCGGCCCGCAAGGCCCAAGCCAAAATGTCGCCAGAGCTGAAGGCTGCCTACGACCACCGCTTCATCAACTACAAGGAGAGCATAACCCGATACAATTTCGTGGAAGACCGCGGTGAGATGCTTGTCATCTGCCCCGAGCAATATATGGAAGCCATGCAGCCGTTCGTGGATTGGAAAAACCAATCGGGCCGTCCCACCACGATGGTAAGTGTGGCCGAGGTTGGTGGCAACAACGAAAGCCAAATCAAGGCCTACATC
>JBGYWU010000183.1:0-3102 GCA_041842265.1 Candidatus Limimorpha sp.
AATGAAGAGCCACAGCTGAGGCAACGCCTTGGCATTCTCGGAGAAGACGGCCACACCGATGGAACGGGCAGGGTTGACAGAAGTGTTGGTCAGCGGAATGCTGATGAGGTGGATGAGGGTCAAGGTGAGACCGATGGCGAGGCCGCCGAATTTGCCATTGGCATGACGGCTGTCCGTAACGCCGAGGATGACCATCAAGAAGATGAAAGTCAGGAGACATTCGGTGATGAATGCGCCGAGAGCATTGGTTTGGAGATAACCACCAGCAACGTCTTCAGCACTGAAGAAATCGCCGAAACCGTTGGCGGCGAAAGTGCCGAGGGTCATGTTCGCTGATTTGGCAATAACCAGCAGGATGGCACCGGCCAGCAAACCGCCGATGATTTGGGCAACCCAGTAGGTGAGCATTTCTTTTAAGCTCATGCGGCCATTGGCCCAAACACCGAAACTGACAGCGGGATTCAAGTGGGCGCCTGAAATGTGTCCTACGCCGTAAGCCATGGCCACAACCGTGAGACCGAAGGCGATGGCTACGCCAAGGAATCCAACATGTCCGAAAATAGCGGTACCGCAACCGCCAAGGACCAAAACGAATGTGCCGAGAAGTTCGGCGAAGAATTTGCTACAAGTCTTCATAGTTGTTTGAATTTTAATTGGTTAATGAATTGACGGTGAGTGTTTGATGATAATTTTGGATTGTTTGCTATTGTTCATACCGCGCAAAAGTATGAAATAAACACCATTGGACATTTTTTCTATGTTTATTTCTTGGCTTTCCGTGGTCATCACCCTTTGGCCAAGAGTGTTGAAAAGATCTGCCCTTTGAAAGTCAAAACCTGAAACTCGGATGTAGTTGTTGGCGGGGTTAGGGTAGATGCTGAGGCTGTTGCAATGGTCGTTCACCGAGAGGTCGCCTAATTCGATGGCGACAGGCTCACATTGAGTTTCGCAACCGTCATCGTAAACGGCTACAACATAGTATGTGTAGGTTTGGAATTCGGCGATGTCAGTGTCGTAGTATCTTTCTGCATCTATGAGGGCTTCGTTGATCAGCTCATTGTTCTTATATAGGTTGTAGCCTAACAAATTACCGGTTGAACCGCTTTCGGGAGCTTCCCATATGAGGGCGATGGCACCCAATTCGGCAGCATACTCTGCGGTTAGGTTTTGCGCTGGATTGCAGATGATGGGAGTTTCGGTTTCCTGAATCCAACCGCAACGGTCGTTGCTTCCTTTGTAACAGCCGAAGACCAAGTTCTCGACAGGTTGGCTCAGGGCGTAGGCGGTGACGATGATTGGGTCGTCGGGAGAGAAGTTCTGTTCGTAGGTCAGCGTAACGATTTCGAGCATTCCATCGCCATTGATGTCGCCAAAGTTGGCGCCGTTCATGTAAGTCAGACCTTGCGGTCGGAGTGGAAAGCCCGTGGTGATTTCAGTGCCGTCCATCTCCCAGGCACGGATGTATCCATTGCCGTTTTCCATCAAGTTAAAGGTGGTGATGATTTCGTTTTCTTTGTCGCCGTCAATGTCTGCCACGCTGACAAAGCCTTCTATCCCTGAAGTGAGGTTGAGCGGAAAACCGTTGGCGATATCGCCATTTGCATAATATTGATAGAAAACATTGCCTTCGCCTGAAACACCAACGAAGATGCCGCTATTCTCGCCGTTCTTCACTACAGTAGGCGCCGAGTAGGTCCAGTTGGACACACTCTTGGGCCACCCTTGTCGGTATTCACCCGTAGACGCATCGCGCACATAGTGGTTGGGTTGGTCGCCGTGACATGCACCTACAAGGCTGTATGCACCATTGCCGTCAAGGTCGACGATGAGAGGCGACTGGTAAGAGTATTTGTAGACTTCTTGTCCATCAACAGAATAGATTTCCTGTCCAGTGTTGCTGATGCAGTAGAGCGCAGTCGTGGTGGCTATAAAGATTTCGAGGTTGCCGTTGCCATCAATGTCGGCTACCGTTGGGGTGAAAGCTGGTGTGCCTGGCAGTTCGAAAGGGAAGCCTTCCATCTCGTCGCCGTTGATGTCCCAAACATGGATGCTTGGGGCAACACCTTGTGCAGCACGACCGCGACCGCAGAAGATGACTTCCAGTTTGCCGTCATTGTTGATGTCGGCGAGGGTGGGAGCGCAAATCAATGGGTCGTTGCTGGTGGTGGCGGCATAGCGGACTGTGCCGTCGTGGTTGAAGATGTTGAAGCCGCCGCGGGCGTTGCCGTATGCGCAAAGGGCTACCACTTCAAGAAGACCGTCCCCATCGAGGTCAGCCACCGAAGCGGGATATTGTGCCATGCCTCCTTCGAGGGCTTGGGACCAAAAGAGGCTGCCGTCGCCTTTCACAACATTGAGTGCTTCATTGTGGTTGACTATGATTTCGTCGGCACCATCACCGTCAAGGTCGGCGAGGGTGAGACCGCGCATTGGCTTATATGTTGTGTTGGAAGGAAAGAATACAGGAAACCCAGGCATGGGAGTGAGACCGTCGCGTGTCTGGACGGGGAGTTGGGTGCCTTCAACAACCGTAGTAACAACTTGACCGTCTTCATTCACCGATGCACGTATCACTTGTTGGGCTTTTGAGGCAAGTGCACACAAGGAAAGGATAAGGGTAAAAAGGTAGATTTTTTTCATGGTTAATTGTTTTGATTTCGTTGGCAAAGTTATGGATTTCTTTTTTTTTGAATGCAAAAAAAAACTTGTTTTTTAAAAAAGAAAACAGAGATGTTGAATGATGCTTCCGGAAGTTGGGCAGAAAAACAATGATTTGGATTGGGAAAAAGTTTGGTTTTTCACCAGACCATCTTCCTTATATTAGTCATAGCTGAATTTCCCGTTTTTATCAAGTTATTAGGAAAATGTCTTATCATCTATGCAATATTTTGCGCAATATTCATGTTAATGTTGCAGCATGGTAAATGTTTATTGGCTTTATTATTTGAATTTTATGTCGAAACAAATCAATTTAGTGGCTCTGTTGCTCATGATGGCCTGCTCTGCGATGGGACAGGAAAGGCATGCCTATCGTTTTTCGTTGGAGGACTGTCTGCGCTATGCGGTGGCCAACAGCTACGATCGCAAGTCGATGGAACTGAC
>JBGYWU010000184.1:0-7661 GCA_041842265.1 Candidatus Limimorpha sp.
CAATCTTGTTCTGGCTCTGGAACGACAGGGTGCCGTTTTCAAGCGAATAGCCAAACAGGCGTTGTGCATAGGGCGAGAAATCAGCAACTTTCACATTGCTCATCATCAGGGTGAGGTCGTGGTTCTCCAATCCGCTGAGGTTGCCCTGCCAAAGCAGGTTGAGCCGCCCCACTTTGTTCAACAGGGCTTCCAAACGCACGGTATTGTTGCCAAAAAGAGTGAAATGCTCGGAGGCAATGCTGATGTCGGAAAGCTCGTAACGGAAGTTGTCCGACAAAGTATAATCATGATAGACCAAGTTGATGCGGGACAATTTCAGTTCGGCGATGTCAAGGGAGAGAGGCTTCCGCTCTTGCACTGAATTGATTTCCCACGCCAACGTATCAGTGGCATTTTCGAAGACTGTGGTGTCATGATGGTTCACATGATCGAGAAGCAGGTCAAAATTGGTAGTGCTGTCGGCCTGGACGATATAAGCTGAGGTCAAACCCGAAAGATGCAAGCTGTTCAATGACAGCAGGTTCTGATTCAGGTTGAAACGCTCAATGTTCGCCCAGATGGAATCGATATGGCCCAAGTTGTTGCCAAGGGTGTCGCTCAGCGACAAGCCATTGAGGGCAATCCCACCCGTCATATCAAAGTCGAGAATGTGCTCGGTGTGTCCCTCAGCCGAAAGATCCAAGGAGAGACGGCCTTGCAACGAATCCACCGCCATCATCCGTTGCAAATAAGGTTCGATGATATCGATATTTAAATCATTGATTTTCAATTTA
Organism: Candidatus Limimorpha sp.; assembly: GCA_041842265.1. GTDB lineage: Bacteria > Bacteroidota > Bacteroidia > Bacteroidales > F082 > Limimorpha. Next base: position 774 of record JBGYWU010000184.1, read on the forward strand.
ACAGAATACTTCTCGATGTTTTCGGAAAGATTCAGTTCGGTATGCAGGGTGGCACTGTCTGCAAGGCTTAGGTCGAGGCCGACATCTGTCTTTATGTCCGACATATCGACAAACGGGACACGGATGGAGATATCACGCAAATCAAACTCGCTTCCGACGGCCAAATCTGCATAGTGTATACTGCTTTTATCTATTTTTATATCGTTGAAAATCAACCCGAAATCAGAAGGCTTTTGTTCCTCTTCCGGTTTGCCGGATCCAAAATGCTCAATCATGCTGTTGAAATTGAACCAAGTACGGTTCTGTTCCACATTGACCTTCAGTCCCGAGAGCAGCACCCGTTTTACCCAAAGGCGGTTATGAAACAAATCCAATATCTTGATTTTGGTCTCAAAACGGTCGAAACTCAAAAAAGGAGTCGATCCATCGTCTTCATAAAGTGTAAGATTATCGATTTTCGCCGTTCCTGAAATCACATTGACCCTTAACTTTACAATATTCAACTCACGGCCAATCAGTTCTTTGTCGTGTTTTTCGATATAGCTCTTCGCAACGGGCGAAACCAATAGGAGCAGCAATAACAATACGCCTATTATGCTACCGAGAACAATAAGCGGTATTTTAACAGATTTTTTCATATTTTGCTTTTTTGAAACATCAAACTGAGTGATGCCAAAAGAAACCAGTGAACCGTCAAGCTATCCGGCGGCAGCGATTGTGTTCATTCAGTAGGTTTTGTGACACTATCCTAAAACTTCAACTCCGACATCAATGCGTTTCAAGGTTTCTTTCTTGCCCAGCAGTTCAAGGATTTCGCCGATGTGAGGACCTTTGCCGGCACCCACCACCATCAGGCGCAGGCCATTCATGACGAGGCCCACATTCAACTCATTGGAGGTAATCCAGTTATTCAGGGTTTCATCGATATTGGCCAAACTGAAATCCTCGATGCCGTTGATGACTTCCTTCGCCTTGAGCATGGTCTCGGCCGAACTCTCCTTCCAGCGCTTCTTCACCGTCACTGGGTCATACTCTGTTGGGGCTTCAAAAAAGAAGAAGCTCTGTTCCCAAATCTCTTTCACGAAGTTGACTCTATCTTTCACCAAACCTGCCACTTTCACAGCAAAGTCAACCGGAACATCAATGCCTTTTTCGGCTTTCAGCCAAGCTTGGTAGTCCATGCCGACTTCTTCATTAGGCTTGCGCATGAGCCATTCGTGGTTGAACCATTTGGCCTTCTCCACATTGAACTTGGCACCGCTCTTACTGCACCGCTCGAGCGAGAAGGCTTGGATGAGTTCGTCCATAGTGAAGATTTCCTGCTCGGTGCCCGGGTTCCAACCCAACAGCGCCAACATATTGATGAAAGCCTCGGGATAATAGCCCGACTGCTTGTAACCCATAGCCGTGTCGCCGGTCTTCGGGTCGACCCAATACATCGGGAAGACGGGGAAGCCGAGGCGGTCGCCATCGCGTTTGCTGAGCTTGCCGTTGCCATCGGGTTTGAGCAGCAAGGGCAGGTGGGCAAATTGAGGTGCTTCCCAGCCGAAGGCCTCATACAGCATGACATGAAGTGGCATTGAAGGCAACCATTCCTCGCCACGGATGACATGGCTGATTTTCATCAGGTGGTCGTCGACAATGTTGGCCAAGTGATAGGTGGGCATGCCGTCCGACTTGAACAAAACCTTGTCGTCAAGGGTGTTGGTCTGAACCTTCACCTCGCCTCGAATCAGGTCGTGCATGACAATCTCTCGGTCTTCTGGAATCAGGAAGCGCACCGTGTAGGGCATGCCGTCGGCGATGAGTTTGTCAACCTCTTCTTTGCTCATTGTCAAACTATTGCGCAGGTGCTTTCGGCTTTGGCAGTTGTAAATGAAGGTCTGTTTGTTTTCCTCGGCCTCCTTGCGGTAGCGTTCGAGTTCCTCGGCGGTATCGAAGGCAATGTAGGCGCAGCCTTTGGCCAAGAGCTCGTCGCTGTATTGTTTATAAAGGTGTTTGCGGTTGCTTTGCTTATAAGGACCGAAATCACCGCCTACACAGTCGCTCTCGTCGAACTTAATGCCGCACCAGTCCAGCGATTGGACGATGTATTCTTCGGCACCCGGCACAAAGCGGGTCTGGTCGGTATCCTCGATGCGGAGAATCATTTTTCCGCCGTTCTTCTTGGCGAACAAGTAGTTATATAAAGCCGTACGCACACCTCCGATGTGCAAAGGGCCCGTCGGGCTGGGGGCAAATCTTACTCTGACTTCTTTCATGGTTGATATGAATTGTAAATGCAAATCTCCGTTGCAGTATGTTACTCTGCGTGTTAGAAAAGCGGCCGCAAAAGTAGCAAATTTGCACGAAACCGACAAAAACAATATCTTTGCCGCAAATTTCAAGCCGTATTTGTCTCCGTTGAAATCTCCGGTTTTGGCGGAACCATACGATTTCAACACGCCCAATTATCATGGAAGACAACTACCAACTCATCACAAAGACCGCAGCCGGACTTGAAGAAGTGCTGGCCGCTGAAATCAAGGCACTGGGAGCAAAGAATGTTCGTTTGATGCACCGTGCCGTGCTCTGCGAAGGCAACAAAGAACTGGTGTACCGTATTAATTATGAAGTGCGCACTGCGCTCAAGGTGCTGAAACCTTTTAAGAACTTCTTCGCCAAGACCCCCGAAGACCTATATAAAAAGGTACAGGAAATCAACTGGTTGCAGTTCATCCGCTCCGACCAGACCTTCTGTATCGACACGGTGGCAAGTGGCCGTTTCTTCACCCACTCGCAGTATGCCGGCCTTAAAGTAAAAGATGCCATCGTCGACCAATTTCGCGATGTGTACGGCATGCGTCCCAGCATTAATACGCTAAACCCCGACCTGCGCATCAACCTGCACATTCGCGAAGACAAGGCAACCCTGCTCTTCGACAGTTCCGGTGAGAGCCTGCACCACCGTGGCTACCGCAAGCAGGTTGATAAGGCCCCCATGAACGAAGTGCTGGCCGCCGGCCTCATCCAACTTTCAGGCTGGAAAGCCGACTGCAACTTCCTCGACTGCATGTGCGGCTCAGGCACCCTGCCCATTGAGGCGGCCATGTATGCGATGAAAATCCCGCCAGGCTACTACCGCAAGGAGTTCGGTTTCATGAAATGGGATGACTATGACCCCGAACTATGGCAACGAATCCGTTCCGAAGCCGATGCCAAGATCTGCGACTTCGACTACGAGATTTGGGCCTCCGACCACTCGCCCAAAGCCGTGGCCATTGCCGAAAGCAACATCAACTATGCCCATCTGCAACGCGACATCCACCTGATGAAGAAAGATATGCACGCCCTCATACCACCCGAAGGCGGCGGCATTATGATTATCAACCCGCCTTATGGCGACCGTCTGGAAGAAGACGACATTGACACGCTGTATGAAGAAATCGGCCACACACTGAAACACAGCTTCAAAGGCTTCCAGTGCTGGCTCATCACCGACGATGCCGTGGCCCTGCGCCATATCGGGCTGAAGCCCAGTGCCAAAATACCCGTTTGGAACGGCCCTTTGGAATGCCGCTTTGTCAGGTTCGACATTTTTGAAGGCTCCTTGAAAGACATGAAAGCCAGGGAAGCAGAGTCATAAAGACAGCTTCCACGACACGCATTGTGTCATAGCGAGCAAAGCGAATGTTATGGCCTTATAGCCAAAGATAAAGAAATGTCGATTATACGGCAATTTCGATTCGTTTACCGTTTATTAAACAGATTCATCGTCCTGTCCACTCCTTGTATGACAAAGCTCTTGATGATTTCAACGGCTTCATCGACTTTCTCATCAACGATGGGGAGCTCCGAAGGTTTCCATTTGCCCAGGACGAAATCCACTTGACGGCCACGCGGGAAGTCGTCGCCCAAGCCGAAGCGCAAGCGGCAGAATACATTAGTGCCTAATTTTTCGATGATGTTGGTCAGACCGTTGTGGCCGCCGTCGGCACCTTGTTTGCGCAGGCGCAAAGTACCCAATGGCAAGGCAATGTCGTCATTGACCACCAGCAGATTCTCGATGGGTATCTTCTCCTGTTGCAGCCAGTATTTTACGGCCTTGCCGCTCAGGTTCATATAGGTCGTCGGCTTGATGACAAGCAGGGTCTTCCCTTTTAGCTTCATTTCCGAAATCTGGGCGAGGCGGTTCGTAGTGAACGTCCCGTCAAGGTCTTTCGCAAGACGGTCGGCGACCTTGAAGCCGATATTATGGCGTGTCTCGTCATATTCGGCACCGATATTTCCCAAACAGGCTATCAAGTATTTCATTTCGTCAGATCCGTTTTGTTTTCCTCTGCTGAAAAACCATGCAAAAATAGGGAATTTCATGATATTCGATTGGACAATTTGTAGAGACGTTTCGGAAACATCTCCCTTGATTTTCTGAAACGTCTCGCATTGTTTTCCAAAACGTCTCCACACGACAAAAAAGGCCGTCCGAAGACGGCCTTGTCGTATCAATTCCTTTGAATTATTCTTCCGTTTCTTCGGTGGCAGCAGTGCCGCGGGCAGCGTTGACGGCAAAGATAACGGTGTAGCCAGGGGCAAGGGGAGTCACATTCTCAATGTTCAAATCCTTCACCTTGATGGCTTCGTTGATGTTCACGTCGCTGATGTTGATTTTCACATAGTCGGGCAGGTCTTTGATCAGGCCGTTGACCTTGACCTTCTTGATACCCATCTTGGGTTTGCCGCCACGCATGACACCGGCAGCCGAGCCTTCGAGGGTAATGGGCAGGGTAACGGTAATCGGCTTGTCTTCCTTCACAATGAGGAAGTCGGCGTGCAACACTTGGTCAGTCACAGGGTGATACTGGACATCCTGAAGGATGGTCTTGTAAGTCTTGCCATTGACATTGAAATCGATGATGTAAGTCTCAGGCGTGAAGAGAATCTTGTTGAAGTTCTTCTCTGAGGTGGCGAAGTGCATTTGCTGCTCGCCGCTGCCGTACATGACACACGGAACCATTTCGGCTTTACGCAAAGCCTTAGTATCCTTTTTCCCTACGTTCTCGCGGAGAGAACCGCTCAATGATACAGTTTTCATTGTGTTTGATTTTAATTGTTGATTATTTATTTGTTGTCGGTAGAGACACATTCAAAGATGCCTCTGTTTTTGCTGGTTTGTTTTGAGCCACAAAGTGTCTCTATTATGGTTATTTGAACAACGAACTGATGGATTCGTATGACTCAACGCGGTGGATGACATCGGCAAACAAGGCCGCCGTGCTGACCACATGGATTTTCTTGGAGGCGTTTTCGGGCAACGGGATGGAGTCGGTGACCACGACTTCGCTGAACACCGAATTATCGAGCCGTTCCATGGCGGGGCCGCTACAAACGGCATGGGTGGCGAAGGCACGCACGCTCTTGGCGCCATTGTCCATAATAAGCCGACCCGCTTTAACGATAGTGCCTGCGGTATCAATGATATCGTCGACAAGAACGACATTCTTGTCCTTCACATCACCGATGAGGGTCATGCTGTCGACCACATTGGCGCGTGAGCGTTGCTTGTGACAGATGGCCAAGTCGCATCCGAGACGCTTGGCGTAAGCCGAGGCGCGTTTCGAGCCACCCACATCAGGCGACGCCATCAGCAAATCATCGATTTGCATCTTATTAATGTAGTCGATGAAAAGTGAGGAGGCGTAAAGCGCATCCACGGGGATGTCGAAGAAGCCCTGGATTTGGTCGGCATGAAGGTCGAGTGTAATGATACGGTTGACACCGGCTGCGACCAAGAGGTTGGCAACCAATTTAGAGCCAATGCTCACACGCGGTTGGTCCTTGCGGTCCTGACGGGCCCATCCGAAATAGGGAATCACGGCGATGATCTTGTGGGCCGAAGCGCGTTTGGCCGCGTCAATCAGCAGCAGCAGTTCCATGAGGTTATCGGTAGACGACATGGTCGACTGCACGATGAACACGTGATGGCCACGGATACTCTCTTCGTAAGAAGGCTGGAATTCGCCATCGGAGAAAACAACCACCGACGACTTGCCCAATTCAGCGCCATAAGCTTGGGCAATTCTTGTACCCAACTCAATAGTAGCCCTACCCGCAAAAATGGAAACAAATCTTCCTGACATGTTGAAGACATATTTTGTTGTTCGGGCTGCAAAATTAGGCATTTTCTTCGAGTGGACAAGGCAAAAATTAGTTTTTTTTCGCCAGAGTCTTGCGGTGAATGAATTTTTCCGTATTTTTGCAGCCGCGTTTCACGAAAGAAACCAGCAGCCTAACCATGCCGAAGTGGCGGAATAGGTAGACGCGTCGGTCTCAAAAACCGATGAGATAACACTCGTGCCGGTTCGATCCCGGCCTTCGGTACCAAGAAAAAACAACTTCGAAATTCGAGGTTGTTTTTTGTTTTGTCCCACTTTTTTACTTCTACAGAAGACGATTAAGGCACCGTTGCAGGATTTGAAGCAGACCGGCGAGCGTTCGCCTGATACGGTCGCCATGAGTGGTTTCCAACGGGTGTAACTATTCAAAAGAGGTTTTTCACATCAGGTGCCTCTTGAGCGCCTTCCGAGGCCTCAAAATAGGGTTTTTTGCCAAAGCCAAAGACGCTGGCAATGATATTGGTAGGGAACTTTCGAATATAGGTATTGTAACTTTGCACCACTTCGTTAAACTGTCTTCGGGCGTTGGCGATGGAATTCTCGCAGCTCTCAAGCTGAGACTGGAGGTCGAGATAGTTCTGGTTTGCCTTGAGGTCGGGATATTGCTCAACCGTAACCAACAAACGCGACAACGCGCCCGACATTTCATTTTGGGCAGCTTGGAAAGCCTTCAAGTTCTCTTCGGTGAGGTTTTCGGTGTCGAGGATAACCGACGAAGCCTTGGATCGGGCCTCCA
>JBGYWU010000185.1:0-6037 GCA_041842265.1 Candidatus Limimorpha sp.
AGTGGGCCTTCTATCCCGACGAGCACAAAAACGACGAGGTCTCGCCTTGGATGGAGGCCTTCGTGAATGCGCGGAAGTGGGTGGAGGAGCATAGGAAATGATGGATGATTCTTTTTGAAAGCAAATATTACATTAATCGGAAATTGCGGAAAATACGAGATGCGAGTTGGGTAGAAAACATGGAAGGTGGATGCTGCTTTTATCAGGTGAAAAACAATAATTATCATGTCCAAAGAAGAACCCAACAAAACCAACGCCTGTCGTATACTCGACCAAAAGAAGGTCGGGTATGAGCTGGTTCCCTACGAGGTGGATGAGAACGACCTCGGGGCGCAGCACATCGCCGACCAATTGAACGAGAACATCGATCAGGTGTTCAAGACTTTGGTGCTGAAAGGCGACAAGACCGGGCATTTTGTCTGTGTCATCCCGGGCAACGATGAACTCGACCTGAAGAAGACCGCCAAAGCCACAGGCAACAAAAGCTGCGACCTTATCCCCATGAAGGAGTTGCAGCCCCTGACGGGCTACATTCGGGGCGGATGCTCCCCCGTGGGCATGAAAAAACAGTTCCCGACTTTCATCCATGAGACCTGCGAGTTGTTCGACTATATCTATGTCAGTGCGGGTGCGAGAGGTCTTCAGTTCAAGCTCAATCCGCAGGATTTGATTCAGGCGGTGGACATGACTGTTGCCGATTTGACATTTTTTGAACTTGGCCAGCAATGAGTTACACCATCCGCAAATCCACTCTGGCCGACCTGCCGACCATCCTCAGCCTCCGCGACCAGGCTCGCGAAATCATGCGCAGCTATGGCAACACCTTCCAGTGGCCCGACGGTTATCCCCGCGACGATATGTTTCAGAAAGACATTGAATTGGGAGGAAGCCATGTCATTCTCAACGCTTCGGGAACCATTGTCGGCACTTTTGCCCTCTTGCCCAGCCCGGAGATAACCTACAACGTCATTTACGAAGGCCAGTGGCTTGACGAGCAGCCCTATCACGTCATCCATCGCATCGCCAGCACGCCCGAATCACATGGTGTGCTCAACACCATCCTCGACTATTGCGAAGCCTTGGTACCCAGCATCCGCATCGACACGCACAAGGCCAACATCATCATGCGTAAGGGCTTGGAACGTCACGGCTACCATTACTGCGGCATCATCCACCTCTTGAACGGCGATGAGCGGCTGGCGTTCCAGAAAAATGTTGGACCGAGAAAGACATACTATCTATTCCCCAAAGAAGAAAGATAAAGGCGTGTGGTTATTTATTATATTAAACCGATTGCAATTCAGACTTTTTTGTTAACTTTGCCGTGTAAACCATACCAAGCATGGAGAGGAAGTTTCTTACTGAAGACCAAGTGCGTGACAAGGCCAAGTTGATTATGGGCTTAGAAAACACCGAAACCGCCCTTTCGGGTGTGGGTCAGATTACGACTTTCAATCAGTTGGGTTTTAAGGGTATTAGCGACAAGCCTGATGGTTGGTACCTGCCCAATGAAACAGCGTTTCCAGCGATGATTTTGGAAACAAAGGCTGAAAATCATGCTTTTACTGACAAAGATCGACTGGAATTACAGAAGAATTGCGAGATATGCAATAAGAAATATGCTCATGTCGTTGGAGTTTTATACAATGGTGACGATGTGGAGGTGTATCAGGACGGGATAAGGGTTGAAACAGGTGCGATGTTGCTGAACAAGGAAGCCTATCTTAGTTTGTTCCAACAAAATAGTATCGACAAAAAGAGCATATACCAACTCACAAAGAAAATCAACGATGCGCTGCATTTCGAGTTTGGTATCAAAAATTTGTATCACCGTATGATTTTCACCTCATGCACCTTGGTGGCTAAGCGTTTTGGTGCTATGCTGGTTCACAATATGAGGTGGGAACTTTTTCATGCCTCCATCAAGGCGACATTGGAAACCTCTCTGCAAGTTGATTTGGAACGAAATGCCAAACTCCAGATTCTGATTGACATTTATTCCAACATTCAAGTCAATACAACGCCTTGCCAACAATCCATAAACGACTTCATTGACAATGTATCGAAGATTTCGGACAACCTCAACTCCGACTTTTGGAACGGAGAGGATGTTATGGCCATCTTCTTCAATGAGTTTACTCGCTACAAAGGTAAATCAGAGCAAGGCCAAGTGTTCACTCCTGACCATATTACCTCGTTAATGTACAGACTGATAGAAGTCAACAAGGATTCTGTCGTACTTGATGCCGCTTGTGGATCAGGGGCATTTTTGGTCAAGGCCATGTGCAACATGATTAAAGAGCCAGGAGGTATCAGGTCTTCGCAGGCCACCATAATCAAGGACAATCAACTATATGGTATCGAGTTTGACAAAGAGATCTATGCCTTGGCTTGTGCTAATATGCTGATTCATAAGGATGGAAAGACCAACCTTGCCTTGCTGGATAGCCGAACTGAGGATGCGGCACAATGGATGCGGTTGAAGCCGATAACCAAAGTGCTGATGAATCCGCCTTTTGAAAACAAATATGGCTGTCTTGACATCGTATTGAATGTGTTGCGTAGTGTTGGCCCGGGAACACAATGCGCTTTCATCTTGCCTGACAACAAACTGGAGAAAAATCCATCGACCACCAAAAAGCTATTAAAGCATAACCGTTTGGAAAAAATCATCAAGTTGCCAAAAGACACATTCCAAAGTGTGAGCATGACCACTTCGGTGTTTGTGTTTACCGCTGGTATTCCCCAAAACGGAAAAAGTGTTTTTTCCTGCTACATTGCTGATGACGGATTGGAAACGGTTAAAAACCAAGGCCGGCAGGATACCAAGAACCGTTGGCCTGAAATTGAAGATTTTTGGATGGACGTTATTCAAAAACAATGCGGTAGTGATACAATACGATGGATTGACCCAAGCAAGTCCATTCGATATAAAGAACCCGTTGAGCCATTGGAGATTACGGAAGCTGACTTTGTGAAAAGTGTACTACACCATGTCCTTTATAAAAAAGGCATTGATGAGAGGGACTTCAAAGAACAGGTTTTGAATAAAGTTCTTTACAACGATGACGTTCCCGAAGATTATGAAAAGTTGATCAACATTCGCAAAAGCAAGGCCAATATTGATACTTCCGGATGGAAGCCTTTTGAGTATCAAAGTTTATTCCGTATAGAAAAAGGTGAAAGGTTGACCAAGGCTGACATGGTGGAGGGAGGCTACAATTACATAGGTGCGTCTGCTTTCAACAATGGCATTACTGCACATATTGGCAATACCGACCATTTGCATCAAGGCAATACAATAACAGTTTGCTACAATGGCTCCATTGGCTCTTCCTTTTATCAAGAAAAATCTTTTTGGGCTTCAGACGATGTAAATGTGTTTTATCCAAAGTTCGATATGGACCTTTACATCGCTCTCTTCTTCGTTTCACTTTTCCGAAAGGAGGGTGTCCGCTACCAGTTTCTTGACAAATGGACCCTCGACAAGATGAACGAAACTACGGTGTTGCTTCCTTGCGACAGCGAAGGCAGACCCGACTGGAAGGAAATTCGGAGTTTCATTCAAGGGATATACAAGAAGATGGTTTAAGACCCCTCAATCAATATTCTCAATGATCTTGTCCTCCTCGCTCAGGTTGGGTACAAGGCGCTGTATGGGCTTGTAGCGGTAGAAGAAGCGGATGGCGACGACACGAACGACGGTATAGGCAGGGATGGCCACCAGCATTCCGACGATGCCGCCGATGTGTCCCGCCATGAGCAGCACGATGAAGATTTCCATTGGATGCGCCTTGATGCTAGTCGAGTAGATGAGGGGCTGGTAGATGAAGTTGTCGATCAGTTGCGCTGACAGCATTATGATGAGGATGATCAGAGCGAACAACCAGATGTTGACATCCAAACCGGCGCCTGTGCCAAGCTTCAGGACCATGCCGAAAACAACGGCGAGGACTTCGCCGATGAGCGGCCCGACGTATGGAATCACATTGAACAGTCCGGCAATGAACCCGATACCGATGGCATAGCTGAAATTGAGGCGGGCGATGAGCCACAGTCCTAAAAAATCAACCAAAGTCACACTAAGCATCTCGATGAGCAGTCCCACGAAATATCGCGACAACAGCTGCTTGATTTCACTTAGTGTCTTGCTCAGGGTCATTTCGTGTTTTTCGGGGACGAGGGCGCAGACGATTCTTTCAAACAAGCCGTCTTCCTTGATGAAGAAAAAGGAAATGAAAACAACAGAAAACGTGGCGACGGCAAGACTGCTAACTATCGATGCCACCGAGCCTACAAAACCGCTTACTTGGCTGAAACTCAACAGTTCCTTGAGCTTGCCCAATAACAGGGCGGTGATGTCGAAGTTGGGGTCAAGGTTGGGAAACAGCCCAACCAACCATTCGTTCAACTTTTCAATTGGGTTGGAAGTGAAGTTTGCTTTGTTACTGATGTTGGAAATGTCGCGTATGATGTTGGAAGCCAATGGGATTATCTGTGTAATGAGCAAGGCGATCAAAGCCATGATGAGCAAGATGGTGATGATGGCCAGCAGCCAGTTGGGAGCCGTCTTCCCCTTGACCTTGATTCTTTTCATCAATTGCATGAAAGGGCGCCCAATCATGGAAACCACAAAAGCTACGATGATGTATATGAGGACGTTTTTAAAGTACCAACACAAAGCCACAATGGCAGCCAAGCCGCCCAACTTGATGATATAACCCGCTAATTTATCAGTGTTTCTCTGATTTTCCATAACGCTGCATTTTGATTTGAGATGACAAAATTAGCATTTTTTCGTTCTTTGTAGACAATTTTTGATATTTTTGCGTTTTCATAATAGTGTCTCATCTAATCCTTTTAATCTTATCCCGATGAAACGTACCTGCCCTGTCTTGTTCTTGCTGCTTTTCCCTTTTGTCCAACTGTTTGCTCAAGCGCAGGTGCCGGGACTTTCTGCTCCTGACAGCCTTGAACGTGACAATCCTAGAATTCACGACCCCAAATCAGGCAAGGCGGTGGTGGAGGAGTCGACAGTGATGGAGATGCTCGACTTGGTGTCTTCCATAGGCATGACCAAAGAGGTGTATCTCGACATCGACACGGCCGCCTGGAACAAGTATGGTTTTAGGAGAGATGAAGTGCCGGTCTATGACGACAGCGTTTATGTGAACCGCATCCAAAAACTGGCAAGCGAGACGACCATTCCATTGACGTACAACTCCCATGTCAAATCGTTCATCGACTTGTATGCCAACCGTCGCCGCCAGCAGTCGGGCCGTATGCTGGGCCTTTCATACGTTTATTTCCCGATGTTTGAGGAATACCTTTCCAAATACAACCTCCCTTTGGAACTGAGGTATCTGGCCATGGTGGAGTCGGCCCTCAATGCCACTGCGGGATCGAAGGCGGGCGCCAAAGGGTTGTGGCAGTTCATGAGAGGCACAGGCGTTGAATACGGCCTGAAGGTGAGCTCGCTCGTTGATGATCGCTACGACCCCGAAAAGGAAACCGAGGCTGCATGCAAATACCTCAAGAACCTCTATGCGCGCTACGGGGACTGGTTTCTCGTGCTGGCCGCCTACAACTCGGGCCCCGGCACCGTCAACAAGGCCATCATTCGCGCTGGCGGCGCCAAAAACTATTGGGCCATCTGGCCTTACCTGCCCACCGAAACCCGTGGCTATGTGCCTGCCTTCATCGCCGTTACCTATGTCATGAACTACGCCCCCGAACACAACCTCTTTCCCATGGATCCGGGACTGCTGCTCCATGGTACCGACACCGTGATGGTGCGCGACCGCATGGCCTTCCACCAAATCAACGAGTGCATCGGTGTGCCCATGAACGACCTCGTTTTTTTTAATCCCCAATACATCAAACACATCATCCCGGGCACCAAGGAAAACCCCTGCGCATTGCGCATGCCCAACAAATACGCCCTTCGTTTCACCCAGCTGGAAGACAGCATCTACTCCTACGTGAACAAAGCCGAGAAAGTCCGTGAAATCACCGAAGACAAGGCGGAGGAAGAGAG
>JBGYWU010000186.1:0-5746 GCA_041842265.1 Candidatus Limimorpha sp.
ACATGAGTTTTGTCTTCGTGAAAGACCTGCGCGCCGCCGGTTTCGAGCCAATTGAGCAGATCTCGCGCTACGAGTACAACGACCGCATGAGCTACTACCAGAGCAATACCGACACCGACATGGAGTTCTTCATCGAGCAGCTGCCCAAGGGCACGCACCAGCTGGAGTACAGCATGTTCGTCACCAAGGAAGGCCACCTCAACAACGGCTACGCCTTGATCCAATGCCAGTATGCGCCGGAGTTCAGCGCGTACTCGGACGGGATGAGAATTAAAGTGGGTGAGTGACGACGGCCGCCCATGACAAAGTCCTCGCTGCACATGTCATTCCGTGAGGAGGGCGCGTGCGGGAGGATGGAATTTATGGGCGGCGGTATAAAGAAGTAAAACCTTGGATTGAACGGCGACAGAAAGCGTAGATTCCCGCCACCGCACAAGCCATCGCGGGAATGACATGCTTTCTGAAGCCTGCTTTAAGTTAGCCGCCCATGACAAGGTTCCCGCTGCACATGTCATTCCGTGGAAAGGCGTGTGGGGGAGGATGGAATCTTTGGGCAGCGGGATAACAGAATAAGACAGCCTACAATAATTTTAATTAGTTTTGCCTTGTGATTGTATGAAGAACAAATTTTGAAAAAAAAGAGAATTCTCTATGAAAGCATCTATAGTATTTTCCCTTTGGTTTATCTGTACTGGCACTATTGGAGAGACCCGAGCACAAAATTTCGGAAAGGCATACCCAAAGTATGATTCCTTGATTGCACATTATGTCCAGAATTCCGATTCAACAAAGCTGGCAAAAGTTTTTGTGGTCATGGCAAAAGACCCCGAAATCGCAATACCTTCCGAAATACGCGACAGCGTTCTCCTCTATGCGGCAAAAGTGTTTGAAACATCCGGAGCCTATTCCGATGTTTTCCACTGCTACAACCTTATCTCAGTCTCCAACTTCACCCAAGGCAACAATTTGAAGGCTTTGGATTACGCCTTGAAAACCATCGGAATTGCAAAGCAAAACCACATGAACCTTCATGAAGCCATTGCGGAAAGCAACATTGCTTCAATATATACCAAACTGGGCGATTACGAACAAGCAAACGAATGCAACTTCAAGGCCTTAAAAATCTTTTCAGATCGGGGAAACGAGTTGCACATCGCCCGATGCAATCTGGGGATAGGAAGTGTGTATCACCTGCTGCATGAATATGAGAAAGCTGCCTATTATTTCAAGGAGGCCGACAAATGTTTTGTGGAACTGGGTGACCATAGAGGCCATAGCATCTGCCTCACCAACATCGGTTCCACTTTTAACGAAACTGGAAAATACGAGCTGGCTCTGGACTACTTTTCCGAAGCCGTATCCATCTGTGATCTTGATGGCGACAAAGACGGGAAAGCATCCAACTATTCCAACATCGGCAGCGTGTATTACAATCTCATGGATTACAGGCAAGCCATGAACTATTACCAGAAGTCCGTTAAACTCTGTTCCGAACTGAATAACAGCAGCCTGTTGTCCAGCAACTATTTGCAAATGTCGAGGATATCCGCTTCACAAAACCAATTTGACGCCGCATACGACTATTGTGTGAAATGTTTGGAACTCACGGAGGAAACCGGAGAAAAAAACACCAAGAGGCAAGCACTGGAACAACTTTCGGGTTTATGCCACAACCGGGGGGAATACAAAGAGGCATTTGAATACCACCATCAAGCCGCCATCATCAACGACAGTTTGCTCCGTGTGGAAAAATCGGCACGCATCACTTTGCTTGAAGAAAGGTTCAACAACGAGAAACTTGAAAAAGAAAAACTTGAATTGATGTATACGAACGATATTCAAACGGTCAAGATACGCAACCAGAACCTGCATATTATGGGCTTCGCCATCGTCATATTTGTGCTGTCCGTGTCGTTGGTTCTGATTTTGGTTTTGTACAAAAAGAAGAATGCGGCCTATAAGTGGATTGTGAAGAAAAATCTCGACGTGATTGAAGCGGAACAAAAAATGAGGAATCTTAACGAATCCATTAATAACAATGAGAGCAAAGGAAACTTGTCGGCAATACCCAACGAAGAACAAAAAAAGATCATACACTTTATTGAAACCGATTTTAAAGAAAGAAAGATATACACGGAGCACGATTTAACATTGGAAAAGCTTGCGAAATACTGCAATACCAACCGTACCTACCTCTCAAAAGTCATCAATGAGACCTATCGGATGAATTATGCGGATTTTATAAACGGATATCGCATCAATGAAGCCATCCTGCTCCTGTCCGATCCAATAGTATCACGAAAGTATTCCATCGAAGCTATTGCAAACGCATCGGGATATGCCAACATTTCTTCCTTTAATGCAACGTTCAAGAAAACCACGGGCTTGACCCCATCGGTATTCCGAAGAAACGCGAACTTTCAAGAAGACACCCTCTAGTCTCAGTCCCCTGACATTGTTTGATGAATTTACCAATTCATCATTGAAAAAGTTGCGACGAAAAAAGGCATGCCATTACTTTGCATTCTCAATCGTAAATCTTATTGCCTTATGAAAAACAAAACTCTATCATTGATGAAAATCGGACTCGTACTCACGGGGTTGTGCCTCTCGTTTGCCTCTTTGCGCGCACAATGGGTGATTAACGAAGGGTTTGAACAAGCGATCCTCCCTTCAGGATGGACAACCATCGACGCCAATAATGATGGCGAAACATGGATCTCTCTGCAACATGCCAATGCGCATTCGGGAAACAGAATGGCCTTTGTGCAAAGCTACAACAACAACGGCAATGATTGGCTAATAACTCCGCAGATTGCTGTCGGACAAAACTTCAACTTTTCTTTCTTCGCCAGATCATGGACGAGCACAGAAAACATGTATGTCATGCTTTCCACTTCCGGCAATGCGGTGAACAACTTCACCACCACATTGGCCTCAATCACCAATCTCGGCAACAGTTACCAAGAATTCACCTTTGACTTGAATGCCTATTCGGGCCAAAACATTTATCTTGCCATTCACTGGGTGCAGGACACCTACGCCATGATGGTCGACGAAGTCAAAGTCGGGATTCCTCCGTCATCAGACTTAGGGATGACTTCAATACTGCGGCCCGGAACAATCGAATCGTTGGGCGACACCCTAACACCTTCCGGTGTAATCAAAAATTTTTCGGAAGCCGACATCACACCCCCCTTTGAAATATTCTGCAGCATCCGCGATTCAACAGAGAACCTGGTGTATTCCGATACTTACATTTGTTCTGAAACCCTGTCGCCGGCACAAACGGACACCGTCACTTTCAACGCGTGGATACCTCAAGAAAGAGGAGACTATCAAGTGATCATTAAAGTCTCACTGACCAACGACAGCAATAACATGAACGACAGCATTGTCAAACAGACAAGAATCGCTGCACATCAAGGAATGGGAGGGCCTGATGCGATGGGATACTATTGGATGGACAACACCGTTGAAAACGGGCCCATATTCAATTGGATTGATATCAGTTCCACAGGGTCTTCTGCGGTTATGCACGGTGTCAACCAGTTTTACGGCGATGATAATTTCTCGGAGGCCATCCACATAGGTTTCCCTTTCCCCTTTTACGGAATCGAACGCAACAGCTTCTTTGTAGACATAAACGGTGAGCTTCTTTTGTCCGAAAACAACTGGGTAAAACCCTTTCCTACAAACGGATGGAATAATGATGGAAACCCTTTCAATTATGTCCACAGCATTCCAGGATATTCAGAGATGCCTGCGCTGATTTCCGTCTTCTGGGACGATTTGTTTGCCGATCAAGGCATTGGAGATGTTTTATATCAAACCATGGGGACAGCACCCGAGCGCTATTGTGTCATACAATGGAACAATGTTCGTTTCGTTGCGGGAACGGGAGGAAGCCCTACCCTGTGTTTCCAAGTCATTCTTCATGAAAACGGCGACATCGTCATGCAATACCATACCGTCGACAACGGTCAAACAGGAGGGAACAATCCGCATATCAACGGGCAAAGCGCAACCATAGGCATCCAAAACGACGACGCGACAAGCGGGCTTGTATATCTCAACGAAATTGTCAGCACCGGCCAATATCTCGGATGTTTTCCGGAAGGAAATCTCATTCAAAACAATACCGCTATAAAGTTTTATCTTGGAGAAGACCTTTTCCCTCCTGCCATCGCCCACGAAAAAGTATGGAACACTTTCGAAAACTACATGGAAATAACAGCCAACATTACGGATGTGTCAAACATTTTGTATGACACGTTGTACTATAACTACGGAAACGAATGGTTGTCAACAACACATTGTGCCATTACCGAACCGAATGAATTCCACTACTTGATTGAGGATATCCCGGCAGGTTCCACCGTCTTTTACTATTTTACGGCCGTTGACGGTTCCGCAAACGCCAACAGAACCGTATTGGACAGCATCGACGGTATGCCGCTCACATTTAAAACGTTGCCCACCGAAAACACGAGCGTTCTGCTGCTCATGCCCGGCAATACGGTTGGTTTTCAGGATTATCAGAATAGGGAGTTCCCAAAATTTAAGATGGCATTGGATTCTCTGCATGTCAACTACGACATCTTCAATTGGGCTGCTTACGATTCGTATCGTTTCTCAGATTGTTACAATACCCTTATCACCTATTCAAACACGACGGGAATCTCCGCCGTTCATGACACTTTGTCCGCCGCAATCATGGATTTTCTGGATAGAGGGACAATTTTGGCTCCGAAAAGCATTTTTCTTGCTTCCGATGATTTCGCATCTGCACAGCACGGGCTTCCAAACCATAGAAAAATGAAGCGGTTTTTCTCCGCATATATGCGAGGAAGCTATAATGTACAACCTAACCCTCCAATATATGGAGGAGATAACGGTATTGGCGGACCAGATTATTTTGGATATGCAAATGGCAGCATCATTGGGCTTGCCGGTACACCCGTAGGAACGGAAAGTGTTGAAATCAACGTCTATGCCGATGATCCCGACGTAATCGTAACCGGGAATTGTCCCGAGTGGTATGCCCAGGAAGTATCCAATCCGGAGATCAGTTCTAATTATTCCTTTGCTTTTAAAGACGGACCATTCAACGGTAACGCCTATTCACATGGTAACGGTTGTGCGATATGGCTCGACAACTTGATTTATAAATCATTTTTTATCAGTTTTGACATATCCCAGCTTACCGACGACGATGATATTATTGGAATGATTTCTGACGCAATGGATTGGTTTACACCCGAAGTATTTACGGTTAGTGTGGCTATTTCTCCACAGGAGGGTGGCTTCGTGACCGGCGCAGGAAACTATCCCAACGGTGTAACAGCTACCCTCACTGCCACGGCTGCCACAGGATACGCCTTCACCAATTGGACTGAAAACGGCTATGTGGTCTCCACCAATGCCAGCTACACCTTCACGGTGAACGCCAACCGCAACCTGATAGCCAACTTCCAAGCCCAACCGCAGACCTATACCATCACCGTCTCGGCCAACCCGACCAACGGTGGCACCGTTACAGGCGGAGGCTCCTACAACCAAGGCCAATCCTGCACCGTTACGGCCACGCCCGCTTCGGGTTACACCTTCCTGAGATGGACCGAAAACGGCAACCTGGTCTCCACCAATGCCAGCTACACCTTCACGGTGAACGCCAACCGCAACCTGATAGCCAACTTCCAAGCCCAACCGCAGACCTATACCATCACCGTCTCGGCCAACCCGA
>JBGYWU010000187.1:0-5285 GCA_041842265.1 Candidatus Limimorpha sp.
CCAGAGAAGGTGCAATAGTCGAATTTGTCGGCTTTGAACTGACGGCGGTACTTGTCTATCTTGATGCCACGATACTCGCATGTAAGGCACCTTGCGGATGTTGGAATAGCCCAAGGCCATGCCAATGCCCGAGTCGGGGATGGCCGACACATAGTCGATGTCGACATAGTCATGCTTGCCCATCTCGCGGCCCTCGTTGTAACGCGCCTCCTCCACATTGACACCTTCATAGTCGGCGGCGGGATAACCATAGTAAATCCACAGGAAAGAACACACCTGCTTCTTGAGGTTGGGTGCCAGCAACTGCTGCACGCCATCAAGCGTCACCTTGACGATTTCGCCGGGCCCCACATTATAGCAAGTCGTATAGTCGAGGTTGATATAACTGTGACTTTCAGAGGCCAGCACATAGCCTTCTTCACCTTTTCCGACGACAATGGGCGTGCGGCCATGAAGGTCGCGGGCAGCAATCACACCATTCTCAGTGAGAATAAGCATTGAGCAGGAGCCTTTCACCTTATTATATACATTCTTGACGCCGTCAACGAAGTCCTCGCCTTGGGTGATGAGCAGAGCAACCAACTCAGTAGGATTGGTGCTTCCCATGCTCAGTTCGGCAAAATGCTGCTTGTTGGCAAGACATTGGTCAACAAGTTCATCCAAGTTGTTGATTTTGGCCACAGTAACGATGGCAAACCTGCCAAGGTGAGAGTTGACGATGATAGGTTGTGCATCGGTGTCGCTGATGACACCAATACCGTTATTGCCAATAAATTTACTCAACTCATCACTGAATTTGGTGCGGAAATAGGTGTTTTCAATGTCGTGGATAGAACGGTAGAACCGCTCACCGTCGTAGGTCACCATACCCGCGCGTTTTGTACCAAGATGTGAGTGGTAATCAACACCATAGAACAAGTCTCGCACACAAGGTTGATTTAATACTGTACCAAAAAAGCCGCCCATAATGATTTGTAATTTAAGCAATAAAACAAAAAAACATCTGCGGAAACCGTCCCGTAGATGGACTGCAAAAATAGAAAAAAAACTTATTGCGACAAAAAAAACTTTCAAATTGGTTTTCAGCGGTCAGCAGTCAGCCATCAGCTTAGCATTATCAATGCTGATGGCTAATAGCTGTTAGCCAAATAAACAAACAATTCAACACCAAACAATTCAACATTTTACTATTTTTGCAGAAATTTTCAAGATTTATGATACTCAAACTCTACCCGACGAATCCCAATCCGCGTTACATCAAGATGATTTTGGAATGCTTGGCGGACGGAGGCACCATCATCTTCCCCACCGACACTTTGTACGGTTTGGGAGGATGTATCAACAACCCACGCACATTTGAACGCATCTGCCAAATCAAAGGCATCAAGAAAGAAAAGGCCAACTTCTCGTTTATATTCCACGACCTCAGTATGTTAAGTGAGTTCACCAAACCCATCAACAACGATGTGTTCAAGATGATGAAGCGCAACTTGCCCGGAGCTTTCACTTTCATCTTGGAGGCCAACAACAACATCCCGCGCATTTTCCAGAGCAAAAAGAAGACCATTGGTATCCGTATCCCCGACCAGCCCATCATCACTAACATCGTCAGGGAGTATGGCTCGCCCATCATGACCACCTCACTGGCCGATGAGGAAGATGAAATCAACCCCTACCTGACCGACCCTGAGGAAATCCACGACCGTTACAAGGAGCAGGTTGACATTGTCATCGATGGTGGTGCGGGCGAAAATGAAGAAAGTACTGTTGTGGATTGCACTGATAATGAAATCGTTATCATCCGTCAGGGCAAAGGTTTGCTCGACGAATGAAAAAAAATTAGAGTAGAAAGGTTATCATAACGAAAAAAGTAGTACTTTTGCAGCCGCTAAAGCGAGGATGACTCGGTAGCTCAGCAGGTAGAGCACAACACTTTTAATGTTGGGGCCCTGGGTTCGAGCCCCAGCCGGGTCACGAAATTTCAAAATAGACCTAATTGATTTCCAATCAGTTAGGTCTTTTTTATACCCCAAAAATGGCCTGCCGTGTCAACCACGTGTCAACCGATTTTCTTTTCGGCATATATTCGTTGATATTTTCACCGAAAATAACTATTTAAGTAACCCAGACATTCGCACCCTCCAAAAACCCCCGTTGACACGCCTCCCCTATCCATCTTGTCCATCCTCCTATCCTTCTTTAGCACTCATTTTCTCTTTCTCTATTATTGTGACATGCAACACAGGCGCTCCGCGTCCTCCTAAATTCTATCTGCCATGTCACAATCAAATTTCCATTTCCAACGAAGGAAATCCGTGGCCGATTTCCTTTCCGAGAACCTGCCTAACCAAATCCTACACGCCACCGTCAAGGAAAGCTCCGACCTCCCTGACGAAGACATCCTCAAAGCTTTCAACAACGCCTATGACATCTGCCTCGAAGTCATCGAGGCTCCCGACCTGAACACTGCCCGAAGCGAAACCTACGAGACCATGACCGACGGCATCACCTATTCAACCCTCGTCAGCCTCTCTTTCGCTTATTTCCTGCTGTCGTTCCATCAGGATGCACCAAAGCTCCGCCGCTACCTATCCAACCTCAAAAGACTATTGGAAAAACGCCTGCCCGACTTTTTCCATCCCATCTATATCGCTGCCACCTCCATGGCTTCGCTCATCCCTGGCTCCAGCTCTTTCGGCTACCCTATCTCACAATCCTTCCTGCCGCGATTCTACGAGCCTCGCCAGCTCATCAGCGTCCAGCATATCATGCTCAAAGCCAAGGAGCGGAAAAAAGAAGAATGTATCATCGTCCTCGACACCCTTCGCGAAGCCATTCAAGAGGCTTCAGGCGACTGGGCAAAGATCATCGAAAACGAAATCCGGCGCATCTCTCAAAGCAAAGACCCTGCCCAGCCTTATAGCAAATACCGCATCGGCAAAAACAATATCACCAGTTTTATCAAAATCATGCGGGTATGTTGCGAAATGCGTATCATCGAAGAGGACAACGGCCTCTTTGTCCAAAACATGGAAAAGTTCATCGTCGCCCTGGGCCGTTTTTTCAATACTGAGATCAAAAACTACAACAACATGCTTTCTGAAGCAAAAAACAGGGATTTCCTGAAGCTTTTCGACGACATGAGAGCTGCTGCAGAAGTCGTGCTCACCAAAGGCGACTCCCTTGATGAGCAAAGGAAACGACAGATGTCGCGCAATAGAAAACGAGGACTCGAAAACGAACTTTTTTGATTGTACCTTCACATGTAGTACACGGTTTTAACGCTCACAACCCTCCATCTTTGCCAACGATTTTAACCCTAAAACACATGTACTATGTTAGACACAATCACATTTGACGAACTCCCCAAGGCCGTCGGCAGTATCCTCGACGGCCTCGCAGAGATCAAATCCATCTGCGAAGAAATCAGAGGCAACGAGGCTGGCAAGGACACTTACATGACCATCGAGGAGCTATGCGCCTACCATCCCGACCATCCTTCCCATCAAACCGTGCGCCGCTGGAAGCGGCT
Source organism: Candidatus Limimorpha sp. (assembly GCA_041842265.1). Taxonomy (GTDB): domain Bacteria; phylum Bacteroidota; class Bacteroidia; order Bacteroidales; family F082; genus Limimorpha. The sequence continues at coordinate 3,533 of JBGYWU010000187.1, forward strand.
CGGCATCATCCCTTATTATAAGGATGAGGAAACCCGTCGTGTCAGATTCAAGAAATCTGAAATCGACGAATGGATTGCCTCGCACCGCCACATGACGCGCCAGGAGCGAGATGCGCTCCGCGACGCTTCCATGAACGCCCGTCGTGAACGAATGTTGAGAGGAGAGCTTGACGATGACGAATAACGACACCCATGCCATCCCGGTCCTCTTCGACTGGATAGAGCTTTCCGACCTGCTCATCATGCTCCACATCACCAAAAACGCCCTCAAAGAGTGGTGCATCGAGGGCAACATGAGCTACTGCCGCATCAAAAACAAATCCTATTTCCTGCGCCAAGACATCGAGCGCTTCCTCTACGAACATTATAAAAACTACAATTCATGAATACCGACATTTCCAACGCCCCTGCCATGTATTTCTGGGGAACACCCAATAACTATGCCGTCAAGCCGTCGCCATCTTGCGACCTGAAGAACATGCCTGCCTTCTCCATCTTCCGCAGGCCTATCTCCAACAAATACCCTTATCAAGTCGTCAACCTGATCGATGTCTTCAATTACATCATCAGCGACTATGCAAAAAACCGCACACGCGAGTATCGTGGCATCAAGATAGACAAGTACCGCCGTCAGTTCAAAGCCGACAAATTCGACTATTGCACCTTCTCTGGCATCTTCTCCATCCGTGCCGACAAAGCCATCATCCAACATTCAGGCTATATCTGCCTCGACTTCGACCATCTGAAAGATGTCGAAGCCACCTTCCGACAGCTGAAGGAAGATCAATACTTCGACACCCTCCTGCTCTTCCGCAGTCCTTCCGGCGATGGCCTCAAATGGGTCATCTCCTTCACCGATTCCTATTTCCGCTATGGCAACGACGGCGAATCCCTCGGCGAATATCAGGAGCGGTTTTTCATAAGCCTTTATAACTACATCTTCAACCATTATGATGTTGAAGTAGACAAGCACTGCCGCAATCTCTCCCGCGCTTGCTTCCTGCCCCATGACCCCGATGCATTCCTCAATCCGTCGTTGCTATGAAGAAAGATGTCTTCAACCCCGCCGATTGGAACGCTGCCGCCTCGGAGAAGGTGCCTGCTGCACCTTCTCCTACCGTCGGCGCGTCGTCCAATCCCCCCTCGATGGGTGTGGGGATTAACCCTTCTATCCTCGCGGTCGTGGATGCTGTCGAAGCCTCCGGCATCGACATCACGTCCACTTACTCGGATTGGATGGCCATCGCCTTCGCCCTGGTCTCTGAGCTTGGTGAAAATGGCCGTGCCATCTTTCACCGCCTCAGTCGTTTCTATCCTTACTATGACCCCACCGATACCGACCGCCAATACTCCGCCTGTCTCCACGATGGAAGCCGTGAAATCACCATCGCTTCGCTCTTCCACATCGCAAAGACCCACGGCATTGTTGTAGGGCGCGAGCCGAAGAGCTCACGTCCACCTGTCTCGCGTCCCGCGTCCTCAAAACTTAAAGTTGAGGACGATGAGGACATGAGGAAGTCAAATTCCATCATTTCCGTTGTTTTGACCCCTCCCGATGAGCCAAGCCCATTTTCCGAAAATTCAAACTCCATCAAAATCGGAACCTTCTCGCAGACCATTCGCGACCAGCTGCCCGACATCCTGAAACGCATCGTCGCCGATTCCGTTTCAAGTGTCGATGCAGATCTGCTCATTCTTGGCTCTCTCACCGTCTTTTCAGCCTGCATGCCGAATGTGTACGGCGTTTATGATC
>JBGYWU010000188.1:0-19652 GCA_041842265.1 Candidatus Limimorpha sp.
AATATTTTGAGTTCATAAAAGGTGTACCTTCACTGGCTTCGGTGTTGATGTTCTCACTTTCATCGGCCAGTACGGGCGTGCTCCAGTCGCCTTTGCGGTCCTGCTTCGAGATGAAAAAGTCCGCGAATTCCTGCCCCGTGATTCCGTCTTTTTCCTTGCCGGTGGAGGCATCGCGGGTAGAGGTGAAGATAATCTCGTTGTAATTGGAATTGATCCAGCTGGCACCATAATCAGAGTCCTTTGTAGAGTTCACTTTTTTCATTTCAGTGAGCTGATACTTAGAGGGATTTTCCTTCCATTCGGCTATTTGTGCCGCGGTTTCCACACCCAAAGGCCCTCTTGGGTCCTCAGGAACTTTCTGAGCGTAGATCTCATACATCTCGATAGCGTCTTTGAACTTTTCATTCATCTTATAGGTCTCGGCCAGATAGAGATAAACATCGGGATGGGAATTTGGAAATTCTGTTTTCAGCAGGCGCTTGTAATAGGGCTCGGCGCGTTTGGTGAGGCCGATAAGCCGGTAGCACTCAGCCATTTGAAAGCTGATGCGGTTGCGTTCGTCCTTGTTGCGGCGCACCTTACGGTATGCTTTCTTGTAGCGGTCGGCGGCTTCAGTGTACTGTTTGCGGTCATAAGCCAAGTCGGCATTTTTGGCTGGGTTTCTTCTTTGGGCGTAAAGGTCGGCACTCATTAAGACGAACAGTGCCGACAAGGCAATCAGGATGTATTTTTTCATAGCGCGGTTTTCTCTTTTATCAAACGCATGGGTGCGTGTATTATTATCGGACAAAAATACAAAAATTCCCGGAATCTGTTACGGGTAAGACAGCAAAAAATCCCGCCAGAAACGGCAGGATTTTTTGCAAGCGCTTTAGAAGGTTGATAATGATTTTCTATTATTTCATTTTGGGATTTTCCGTTTCTTCGATATGCGCGTCCTTCTTGCTGCCTTTCATCAGTACATAAGCGAACGGCGATGACAGGAACACAGAGGAGAAGGTGCCGGAGACCACACCCACCAGCAGGGCGAAGATGAAGCCCCGGATGGTGTCGCCACCAAAGACGAAGATGGCAAGCAACACTACCAAGGTGGAACCGGAAGTGTTGAACGAACGGGTCAATGTGCTGTTGACTGCGTCGGCCATATTCTTCTTCCATGAGGTCTTCGGATGGAGGTTGACGTTCTCGCGGATACGGTCGAAGATCACCACTGTAGCGTTGATGGAGTAACCGATGACGGTCAGCACGGCGGCAATGAAACTCTGGTCGACTTCCATTGTGAAGGGCAGGATGTTGTAGAACAGGGAGTACATGCCCAACACTATGATGGTGTCTTGAGCCAATGCCATGATGGAAGCTACACCATATTGCCATTTCTTGAATCGGATGGCGATGTAGACGAACATCAGGGCAATAGCTACGATGATGGCCAAGATAGACTTTCGGGTGACGTCGCTGGCGATGGTGGCGCCAACTTTTTGTGTACTCAAAATGCCCACGGTCTCATCCTCAGAAGAGAACTTTGACAGGGTCAGCTGGTCTTTGTAGAGCCCCTTTAAGTTGTCGTAGAGAATGACTTGGATGATGCTGTCAACTGCAGGATTATCATTGTCAATCAAGAACTTGGTTGTGATTTTCACTTGACCATTGGTGCCATAAGTCTTCACTTCAGGTGTTGACCAGTTTTCCAAATCGGTGTCATCACTCATTTCAAGTGCGCTGTGGATGCTTGCCTTGTTGATATTGACGTTCGACAACACCTCTCGCACCTGTTCGACCTTAATGCTCGGATCGTCGAATTGGACAACGTAGTTGCGACCGCCAGTGAAGTCAATGCCGAGGTTCAAGCGGCGTGTGCCAAGCGAACCCAAACTAATCACGATGAAGACGATACAAATGATGAAAGAGACCTTACGCATTCCGATGAAGTCATATTGCTTGTCCTGCAAAAAGTTACGGGTGATGTTGGTCGAAAAACTGATTTCCTTGCCATTGGAAAGCATGCGTTCGAAGATCAAACGGGTGATGAAGATGGACGTGGCCAAGGAGGTGAGGATACCTATGCAGAGGGTGACGGCAAAGCTGTGTACGGGGCCTGTACCCAAGATAATCAGGATGATACCGGTAATCAATGTGGTGACATTACCGTCGATGATGGCGGAGTATGCGTTCTTGTAACCATCTTGGATGGCCAGCTTGATGCTCTTGCCGGATTTCACCTCTTCCTTGATACGCTCGAAGATAATCACGTTCGAGTCAACGGCCATACCTAATGTAAGTACGATACCGGCGATACCGGGCAGGGTCAGCACTGAGCCGAGACAGGCTAGTACGCCAAACAGGAAAAACACGTTGACCAACAGCGCGACGTCGGCAACGAAACCTGCCTTCTTGTAGAAGAACAGCATATAGACAAGCACAAGGATGAAAGCAAACACCATCGACCACATGCCTTTTTGAACGGATTCCTTACCGAGAGTAGGCCCAACAACCTGTTCTTCCAAGATGCGGGCAGGGGCGGGCAGTTTACCGGCTTTCAGAATGTTGGCCAAGTCTTGTGCCTCTTCGATGGACATGCTGCCACCAGAGATGGAGGAACGGCCATTGGGAATTTCACCGTTGACGACGGGGTAACTGTAAACCAGGTCGTCAAGTACGATGGCAATCTGCCTGCCCACGTTGTCGCGAGTGAGGTTCTTCCACTTGTTGGCGCCTTCGGGGTTCATTTGGATGGTAACCTCCACTTGGTTGCCTTGGCCGTAGTCCTGACGCGCGTCGGTGATGACTTCACCGCCAAGGGCGCAATTGTTGTCGCGCGACATCTTCAGGGCAACGAGGTCCAGTACTTCGATGGTTTCGCCGTTTTCGCCGGGGATGCTCTGGGGCTTTACGGACCAAGCAAGCTTCAACTGGCGAGGGAACAGACTTTTTGTCTCGGCCAGCATCTGGTTGATGGAGGCGGTGTCTTTCACCATGGCGATACCCACACGTGCCAAGCCTCCACTAACGGGCTGCAACTTGGAGAACAACGGATGGTCAGCATTCAGCTGGTCATCAGAGATTTGTTCTTCTTGGTTTTGGCTTTCAGCCAATTGGTCGATAAGGTCAGCTTCTGTTGTGCTGTCGGCAACGGCTTCGGCGTTTTCTACTGCAACTGCCGTTTCGGCTTCTTCGTTGGCGATGGTGTCGCTGGCAACAGAAGGGGTATTGTCTACATTTTGCTTGTTTCTTCTGTCGGAAGCCAATTTGGCGTCGGCTTCCACAAAAGCCTGCTGGATTTCAGAAAAGTTGTAGGTTTCCCAGAATTCGAGTTGGGCAGTTCCTTGGAGGAGTTTGCGCACGCGTTCCGGATCTTTGATGCCAGGCAATTCGACAAGGATGCGGCCGGAGTTTTCCAACTTTTGGATGTTGGGTTGGGACACACCGAAACGGTCGATACGGGTTCCGAGGATTTGGTAGGAACGGTCGATGGCGGCATCGCTCTCTTCCTTCAACACTTTCAGCACTTCGTCGTTGCTCGAGTTGATGTTGATATTCTTTTTGTCCTTGAATTCCAAAAGGAAAATGGAGACCAGTTTGGCGTTGGGGTCTATCTCTTTGTAGGCCTCGCCAAATAGGGTGACGAAATCGCCTTTGCTTTCTTGTTGGCGCTTGGTGGCCAGTGCCATGGCTTGAAGGAAAGTGGGGTCTTGTGAGTCGTGGGACAAGGCCTTCACGATGTCCTTTACAGAGACTTCCAAGGTAACGTTCATGCCACCCTTCAAGTCCAAACCCAAGTTGATTTCTCTTTCTTTTGCGTCACGATAGGTGTACTTTTTGAATCCCAAATTGTACACGTTGACGTTGTTCATCGAGTCCAGATAGTTGTTCTCTATCCTTTCCTTTAAATAGTTCTTTGCCTGCATTTCATCCATGCTTCTTTTTTCCATGGCTTCGGCAATGGCGTTCTGGATGGACTCTGAAACGGCGATGTCTTGTCTGTTGGCATCCTTGGGGAAGACTTGTTCCATGGCGTTATTAGCCGCCTTCCGTTCCACGCTGTTGGTCACTACGGTAAAAGAAAGCTGGTACAAGAATATGAGCGCAAAGATGATGGCTATCGCCCTAACTGCTCCTTTGTTTTGCATTGTAAAACTGATTTAATTATTTGATTTTTAATTTGTTAAAATTTCTATTATGTTTTTTTCTCAATTATGAGCGTGCAAAAATACAAAATATTTCTATTTATATTTCAACCATTTGAAAATTTCCTTGTAAGTGAGTTTTTTCCCATACATCAGTATGCCGGTGCGGTAGATTTTCGCCGCTAACCATGTTTGCCCGACAAAGGTTGCGGCCAATATTGCGACCGAGACTACGGTTTGCCAAATGGGCACACCGAAGGGTATCCTGACCATCATTGAAATGGGGGAGGTAAAAGGAATCACCGAGAGCCAAACCGACAACGAACTGTCGGGGTTGTTGACGATGTAAAAAGAGGAAATGATGGCGACCAATAGGGGTGCAGTGATGGGTAGCGTGAATTGCTGCGAGTCGGTGTTGTTGTCAACCAAGGAGCCGATGGCGGCGTAGAGCGTGGCATACAGCAGGTAGCCCAGGATGAAGAAGATGAGGAAACACGAGATGATGGTGACGAAGTTGATGGAATGGGCAATCTGCATGATGTTTTGCACTGCTTCGTTGCTTAGGATGTCGTTAGGGGCGATTTCTTGAGACAATACAGTGCCCGATGAGAAAACCTCAGGGTTGCCGAGTCCCATGAAGGCTGAAAAGCCAAGATATAAGGCACCCGTGAGCAGGATCCACAGCACGAACTGGGTGAGTGCGACCAACGAAACTCCGATAATTTTGCCCATCATGAGTTGGAAGGGCTTCACCGAGCTGATGATAACTTCGATGATGCGGTTGCTCTTTTCTTCCGCGACACCCTGCATTACTTGTCCACCAAAGAACATGATGAACGTATAGACCATGACGGCCAAGATGATGCCAAGCAAGAACTGCACTTTGGTAAAGGTCTCTTTCTCGTTGCCTTTATCGTCCATTCGCATGATTTGCAGGTTGACATCGGTCTTCACAGCGCTGACGATTTGTGGGTCGACGCCTTTGGCCATCAGTTTCTGGTCTTCTATTTCCTTCTTCATTACGTTGCTGATGTAGCTCTCCATTTCCATGGGTACTTGACGGAGGCTGTATACCACGGCGTTTGATGGGATGTTGAGCTGTGTAGGCGGCACGTAGAGCGCCATGTCGAACACGCCGTTTTTCACCATCTCCTTGACTGAATCGATAGGTTGGCCGGGCATGGTGACGAATGTGTGCTCTTTGGTGTTGGTGAAACGGTCTTCAAACCAGCGGCTCTCATCCACCACCACCACACGCAGATGGTCGCTGCCAGAATGGAGAGCGAGCACGATGGGGATGATGTAGATGGCAGCCATCAGGATAGGCCCTAAGAAGGTCATGATGAGGAAGCTGCGTTTGCGCACGCGTGTCGTGTATTCCCGCTTGATGATAAGTCCAGTCTTGTTCATGAGGCTTGTTTTTTAGGGCTGCACTTCCCGAATGAAAATATCGTTCATGGAGGGTAGTACTTCCTTGAAAGAGACGAGCTGCCCGACTTGTAGCAGTTGGTTGAGCAATTCGTTGGGCGATGTGCTGAAGAGGGTTATTTTGATTTCATCGGGAAGATCGGTCGGCTCCACCTTTATATTATTATAAGAGCCGGCGATGTTCATCACCTTGGGGGTATTGTCGCAGCGCACCACAATCTCGCGTTGGTGGGTGTCGTGTTGCCTTTTGATGTCGCTGACTTTGCCTTGCAAGACGCTTTTGCCTTTATTGATGAGGGTAATGCTGTCGCAGAGTTCCTCAACAGAGGCCATGTTGTGGGTGGAGAGCAGGATGGTGGCGCCTTTCTCGCGCAATTCAAGAATGGCTTTCTTCAAGAGGTTGGCATTGATGGGGTCGAATCCGCTGAAAGGCTCGTCGAAGATGAGGATTTCAGGCTCGTGTATAATGGTGGTGATGAACTGAATCTTCTGCTGCATGCCCTTGCTGAGTTCTTCCACTTTCTTGTTCCACCATCCACTAATTTCAAATTTCTCAAACCATTCCTTCAGTCTTCTTTGCGCCTCAATTCTCTTGATGCCTTTCAACTCGGCAAGGTAGGTGGCTTGCTCGCCGACTTTCATCTTTTTGTATAAGCCACGCTCTTCGGGCAAATATCCAATATGTGTGATGTGTTTTTGTGACAGTTTTTCGCCATTCACAAGTATTTCCCCTGTGTCGGGAGCAGTGATTTGGTTGAGGATGCGGATGAGAGTGGTTTTCCCCGCGCCATTTGGCCCCAAAAGGCCGTAGATGCATTGCTCGGGAATGTCAATGCATATTTGGTCTAAAGCGGTGTGGTCAGCATATTTTTTCGTAACCTCTTTGATGGATATCTTTGCCATTATTCCTATTCGTCGATGACTTGTAACACAATGACCATGACAGCTTTATCAAGTGAAAAAGCGGTCATGGCCAATGTTAATTAAAATAATCCTTGATCTTGCTGAAAAAACTCCTCTCTTCGGCAGTAGGGTCAGGCTTGAAGTTGTCCGATTGCGCGAGTTGCTGCAACAGTTCTTCTTCTTTTTTGCTGAACTTCTTCGGTATCCAAACGTTGACGTTGACGAGCATGTCGCCGCTGCCATAACCGTTGAGTATGGGCAGGCCTTTGCCTCTCAGTCGCAGCACTTTGCCGCTCTGCGTGCCTGGGGCAATCTTTACCCGCACCTTGCCGTCGACGGTGGGCACTTCAGCTTGGGTGCCCAAGATGGCTTCGGGGATGGTGATGAACAAGTTGTAGATCAGCGTGCTTTCGTCGCGCTCAAATTCTGGGTGGGCTTCCTCTTCGATGAGGACGAGCAAGTCGCCGTTGATGCCGTTGTGTGGGCCCGCATTGCCCTTGCCGCGCATGGTAAGCTGCATGCCTTCGCCTACGCCAGCAGGGATGTCAATGTCAATGACTTCACTGCCTTTCATGATGCCCTCACCGCCGCAGTGCGTGCATTTTTTTTTGATGACTGTACCTTTTCCGTCACAGGTGGGACACACTGAAGAGGTTTGCATTTGCCCGAAGAAGCTGTTGATGGTTTGCATCACCCTGCCGCGGCCTTGACAAGTGGGGCATGTTTCGGTGGAACCGTCTTCCGACCCACTGCCGTGACAATGAGTGCAGGCTACAAATTTGCTCACTTTGATTCTCTTTTTCACACCGTGGGCGATCTCGGGCAATTTGAGCTTCACCTTCACGCGAATGTTGGATCCGCGCTGTTTGACAGTGCCACTCCGACTGCTGCCACCTCCAAAGTCATAACCGAAGCCGAACACACTGTTCAATATGTCGTTCAGGTCGAAGTCGCCGAAGCCGCCAAATCCGCCGAAACCACCTCCGCCGCTCGTTGAACCGCCATCCATGCCTGCAAAGCCATAGCGGTCGTAACGCGCCTTCTTGTTGTCATCGCTCAATACAGAATAGGCTTCCGCGGCTTCCTTGAAGTTCTCTTCGGCGGTCTTCTTCTCAGCATCGGTGCCATCCACCCACTTGTCTGGATGCCATTTGAGTGCGGCCTTGCGGTAGCCGCTCTTTATTTCGTCTGGCGTTGAGTTCTTATTGACCCCAAGCACTTCATAATAATCTCTTTTTTCTGCCATTATCTTGTTTTCCTTTCTATCTGCTTGTTTTTCTGCCGCTTTGCGTGTCCCCCTTTTAAGGGGGGCGAAGGGCGGGGGATTAACTCGAAACCTATTTAATTCCCTACAACCACTCTTGCGAAGCGAATCACCTTGCCATTCAGTTTGTAGCCTTTCTGGATAACATCCAGTACCTTGCCTTTCTTGTCCTCTTCAGGGGCAGGAACCATAGTGAGGGCTTCATGCTCATCGGTGTTGAACTCAGCATCCAGTGCTTCAATTTCCTCCAAGCCCTTTTTCTTTAACGTGTCTTTCAACTTGTTGAAAATCAATGTAATTCCTTGGATGTCAGCTTCATTTCCGTTTTTCTCCATGTTTTGCAGAGCACGCTCAAAGTCGTCAAACACTGGCAGGATGTCCTTGATGACATTTTCCGAAGCCGTGACGGTCAGTTCCAATTTTTCCTTGGCTGTGCGTTTGCGGTGGTTGTCAAATTCGGAGAACAAGCGCAGGTATTTGTCGTTCAATTCGGCATATTTGGCCTTTTCTTCTTCTAAGGCTTTTTCTTGGGAATAACGTATTCTGAACTTTTTAGATTTTTTTTCGGAAACAATGTCACTATCAGCCTCAACAGTGTCTGAGGCAGGCTCTTGTGAAAGCTGTTCCTCGATGGGTTCTTGGTTGTTATCCATGTCGGAATTGACGGTGTCTTTCAAAGCATCGTCTTGATTGTTAACGTTTTCGTTTTCGATCATGATATGTTTGTGTTACTGTTTAATCCATTTGTTTCCAGGCACATCAAAACTTTTGCCAAAAGTGGCGCTTTGTCAAAATGGCAGGGATTTGCAATGAAGGTGGCCATGGTCCATCAGAAGACAAAATGTGTTGATCAAAGTCCAATCGTTCCGTTAACGGTTCCTTTGTTCTGGCTTTTGAGAGTGAGCGCAACCGTTGAACGAAATCGCCTCTTGTTCAAAGCCTTTGGATTTCGGCTCCCAAAGCATTCAGTCGCTTGTCAATATACTGATACCCGCGTTCGATTTGGTCGCTGTTGTCTATGATACTGTCTCCATTGGCCGAGAGTGCGGCGATGAGCAGTGCGACTCCGGCGCGGATGTCGGGCGAGACCATTCGGATGCCGCGAAGGGCGTGGCTGTGGTCAAGGCCGATGACATTGGCGCGGTGCGGGTCGCAAAGGATAATCTGAGCGCCCATGTCGATAAGTTTGTCAACAAAGAAAAGACGGCTCTCAAACATTTTCTGGTGGATGAGTACGGTGCCTTTGGCTTGGGTGGCCACCACAAGAACGATGCTGATGAGGTCAGGCGTAAAACCGGGCCAAGGCGCGTCGGCCACGGTGAGGATGCTGCCGTCCATAAAGGTTTGCACTTCGTAGTGCTCTTGAGCGGGGATGAAAATGTCGTCGCCAAGGTATTCCATCTGTATACCCAGCTTGAGGAAAACCTCAGGGATGATGCCGAGTTGTGCAATGCCGGCGTTTTTGATGGTGATTTCGGAGCCCGTCATGGCGGCCATGCCGATGAAACTGCCTACCTCAATCATGTCGGACAAAAGGGTGTGTTCAGTGCCGTGCAGACGGCTTACACCATTGATGGTCAATAGATTGGAGCCGACACCTTTGATGTCGGCGCCCATGCTGTTGAGCATGGTGCAGAGTTGCACAAGATAAGGCTCGCACGCGGCGTTGAAGATGGAGGTGGTTCCTTCTGCCATTACAGCGGCCATGACGATATTGGCGGTACCGGTAACGGAGGCCTCGTCCAAAAGCATATAGCATCCTTTCAGTCCACTTTGCCGAACACCGACTTTATAGGTTTCGAAATCGAAAATGGCTCCGAGTTTTTGTAAGCCGATGACATGGGTGTCAAGGCGGCGGCGGCCGATTTTGTCGCCACCGGGCTGGGGCATGAAAGCCTTGCCGAAACGGGCGAGCATTGGGCCAGTCATCATTACGCTGCCACGCAGTTTGGATGCGGTCTTTTGGTATTCTTCTTTTTCAAAATAGCTGAAATTAAGGGATTTGGCCTGCAAAGTGATGTCATGCCGCGTGGTTCGCTCAATATCAACGCCCATGCCTTCCAACAAGACTATCAGATTGTTGATGTCTAAGATGTCGGGCAGGTTGTGGATGGTTACTTTCTCTTCGGTGAGCAGGCAGGCACAAAGAATCTGCATGGCTTCGTTTTTCGCGCCTTGCGGGGTGATTTCACCTTGGAGTTTGCAGCCTCCCTTGATTTTCAGTGATGCCATAATGATTACATTTTCCCCAATTCCTGCATGCGTTTCTTGTAGGCAGGATTGTTGGGATTGTTCATGTCGCTCTTCAGGTTCGGCACTTTCTTCTTTTTCTTTTTGCCTTGTTGGGGCTGCTGTTGCTTGGATTGGGACTGGCCTTTTCCTGTCGGTTCGTCTGTGCAGTTGATTTTTGACTCGTCGGCGATGACAAGGCGGTCTCCCGATATGGTTTTCAGGTCGTCGATGATGACCTGGTCGTTGACAACACTCTTGTTCCATTCCAGGTAGTCGCGTTTCATTTGGCCGGCCAATGAGTAGGCTAGCGCTTCGCGTACTTCGTCGTTTTCTTCTTGCGAAGCGACCTCAATCATCTTGATTAGATATTGGCCATAATGTCCGTATTTGATGTGGTTGTTTTGATAGCCGATACGTCGTGGTTTTTTCTGCTGCGACTCGATGGTGGGTGGGGCGAATGGGCTGTTCACGTCAAGGCTGTAACCTGAAATCATGTAAAGATGGTCCCAAAGCTTGTGTTCATATTCGCTTGACTGCTTGATGCTCGGGTTCATCTGCACCATCACGTTGATGATGTGTTTTGCGGCTTCAGTGCGTTGCTCACGGTCTTCAATTTCAGGCAATTTCTTGATCATCTCTTGGATGCAGCGGCCGTATTCTGAGATGACGATTTGCTCTTTTTCTGTATTGTATTTCAATCCGATTCTTTCCATCTTGTTTCAATTTGGGCGCAAAGATAGAGAATTATTCTATTAGTATCGCCAATTTCGCAAACTTCAACATCAGCATCTTCACGCCTGACTGGTCAAAATTGACCGATGCCTTCTTGTTCGCTCCCGTGCCTTCAATGCTTAAAATGGTGCCTGCTCCGAATTTCTGGTGCAATATGCGCATGCCTTCCTGCAAAAGGTCAGGATTGGACGGCTTATGGTCTTGATGGACGGCAGGGTCGCTGGCGGCAGGCTTTGGCGCTGGCGTGCCGATTGTTCGGAAACCGTGTTGCTCGGGTTCATTGATACGCCGACCGAACGGCTTTACGCTTATTGGAGAGGTGCCTCTGAACGAGGCTTTTTGCGTTTGCTCTATGAGGGTGGCGTCAATCTCCTCCACGAAGCGCGAACGCTCGCTGAGGGTGAGGTTGCCGTAGCGATAGCGTTGTTCCGCATAACTCAGAGTGAGTTTGGTCATGGCTCGGGTGACAGCGACGTAGAATAGGCGGCGTTCCTCTTCCAACTCCTCGCGGGTGCCGAGGCTCAGTATGCCAGGGAAGAGGTTCTCCTCCATGCCCACGACATAGACATAGGGGAACTCCAAGCCTTTCGCGCTGTGGATGGTCATCAGGCTGACATGGTCGTTGTCGCCGTCGTCTTTTTTCATCTCGCTGTCGGTGAGCAGGGCCACATCTTCCATGAACTGCACTAAGTCAACACGGGCGGTTTCGCCTGTGGTCTCGTCCACTTGGCGGTCGCTGAACTCCATGATGGCGTTGAGCAGTTCCTCTACGTTCTCAACCCTTGACACACCTTCCGGACTGTCGTCTTCCTTCAACACCTTGATGATTCCAATGGTGCTGGTGATGTGCTTGGCCAATTCGAAGGCGTTCATCTTGGACTGTAAACTCTGGAAGCTCTTGATCATCACCATAAAGTCGCGGAATTTGTTGACGGTGCCCATGTTGAAGTCGTGAGGAAATATATTGTTTTCCATGCAATTCCAAATGCTGCTGCTTTGTTCGTTGGCGGTAACCATCATGCGCTCGATACTTGTCTTTCCAATGCCTCGGGCAGGGTAGTTGATGATACGGAGCAGGGCTTGCTCGTCTTCAGGATTGATGACCATGCGGAAATACGCCAGCAGGTCTTTGATTTCCTTGCGGTCGTAGAACGAAAGGCCGCCATATATTTTATAAGGTATGTTCTGCTTGCGCAGGGCTTCTTCCATCGAGCGGCTTTGAGCGTTGGTACGGTAGAGGATGGCGAAGTCCTTGTTGGCTAGGTGGCGTGTCATTTTGTAGCCGAAAATGCTGTTGGCCACCATGGTGCCTTCCTCGGTGTCGCTGTTGGCGTGGATGATTCCGATGAGTTCGCCTTTTTCTTTGCTGCTCCACACTTTTTTCTTGATTTGATCTTTATTGTGGGCGATGATGCTGTTAGAAGCGTTGACAATGTTTTGGGTGGAGCGGTAGTTTTGTTCCAATCTAATAAGCTTATAGTCAGGGTAATCGTTCTTGAAATTGAGGATGTTCTGAATGTTGGCTCCACGGAAGGCGTAGATGCTTTGGGCATCGTCGCCGACCACACAAAGGTTCTCGAAAAGGGCTGCAATGCGCTTTACGATGAGGTATTGCGCGTAGTTGGTGTCTTGGTATTCGTCGACAAGGATAAACTTGAAATGGTTTTGGTACTTGTAGAGCACATCGGGGTTGTCGCGCAGCAAGACGTTCGTGAAGTAGAGGATGTCGTCGAAATCCATGGCGTTGGCGCGGTGCAGGCGGTTGTTGTATAACTTGAAGAGCTGCGCCATGAGCGGCTTGTTGGCCTTGCGGTCGGCATCTTGGATTTCGGGGTTGTTGGCGTAGTCTTCGGGCGAGAAGAGGCTTGACTTGGCCGATGAGATACGCGACAGCACCTGCTTGGCCGGATAGGCTTTGTTGTCAAGATTCAGGTCCTTAAGGATTTGGTTGATGAGGGTCTTGGAGTCGTCTGTGTCGTAGATGGAGAAATTGGGGGTGAAGCCTATCTTCTCCGCTTCTATGCGCAGGATGCGGGCGAAGATGGAGTGGAAGGTACCCATCCACACGTTGCGTGCCTCGCCAGCGTTGACGAGTTGCATGATACGTTCTTTCATTTCGCGGGCTGCCTTGTTGGTGAATGTGAGCGCCATGATACTGAAAGGATCCACTCCTTCTTGTATCATATAGGCAACGCGGTAGGTGAGGGCGCGTGTCTTGCCCGAACCTGCACCTGCGATAACCATAACAGGGCCTTCTATGGTGGTAACGGCCTCACGTTGAGGATCGTTAAGGTCTTTCAGTAAGTTTATCATCGGTTTGTCATTGGGACTGCAAAGGTAATCTTTTTTCCCTTAGCAAGGTCTTTGTCCGACCGTTTATTGCCTATCTGGCTTCCGCGTTTGAGTTTTCCGAACAAAGTCAAATCAAATATACAAGAAAAGCAGGCCTTACGACCTGCTTTTTTCATGCGGTTTGCCTTTCGCTTATCAATGTGCAATGACGTAAGCCATGACATAACGCAGGATAAACAACACCACCAACACCCACATCACGACACTGACTTTCTTTAGCTTGCCCGTGCAGGCGTTGAGAAGCGCATAGGAAATCATGCCTAGCATGATGCCATCGGAAATGCTGTAAGCCAAAGGCATAAGCAGCATGGTAAGGAATGAGGGGATGGCCTCGGAATAGTCTTCCCAGTCGATGTTGCGCACCGGCGCAGTCATCATCACACCCACAATTACTAATACAGGGGCCGTGGCGGCATTCGGAATGGCCAAGAACAAGGGCGAGAAGAACGTAGCGACAAGGAAACATACCGCGATGACAAACGAAGTGAGGCCCGTACGTCCTCCTTCGGCGACACCGGAGGCACTTTCAATGTAGGTAGTTGTGGTGGAAGTGCCAAAGCAAGCGCCGGCTGTAGTGGCAACTGCGTCGGCCATCAGTATCTTGCTGATGCCGTCCACTTTCCCTTCCTTATTGACCATGCCCGATTTCACCGAAACACCGATTACCGTGCCAATGGTATCGAACATGTCGATAAACAGGAAGGTGAAGACCACAATCAGCATATCTAGGGTGAAGACTTGCGACCATTCAAACTGGCAAAAAATCGGGCTGATGCTCGGTGGCGTAGAAACCACACCGCTCAGATTTGTCACGCCCATAGGAATGCCGATCAACGTTGTCGCGATAATACCGATCAACATGCCGCCACGCACCTTGAGGATGACCAGCACAGCCGTTATCAATACGCCGATAAGGAAAAGAATGACGCCCTTGGACGAAAAGTCACCCAAAGCCACAGCCGTAGCTTCGCTGTTGACAATAAATCCAGCATTGCGCAATCCGATAAAAGCGATGTATAGACCGATACCTACGCCGATGGCGTTTTTCAAGGCGGCGGGAATGGCATTCACAATAGCCTCACGCACATTGGAAATCGTGAGCAGGATGAAAATGAGGCCTTCTATCAGGACGGCAGTCAAGGCAAACTGCCACGTATAACCCATTCCGAGGCAGACGGTAAAGACAAAAAAGGCATTCAAGCCCATGCCAGGAGCCAAACCGAACGGCTTCTTGGCGTATATCGACATGACTAAAGTACCCACAATAGCTGCTAAGGCTGTCGCCGTAAACACCGCATCGGTCGGCATTCCTTGACCGGACAGAGCACTGAAAATACTCGGATTGACTGCCAGGATATATGCCATGGTAAGGAATGTGGTGACACCGGCTAAGACTTCGGTCCTGACATTATGTTTGGTGGGATCAAACCCAAAGAGTTTCTGTAACATCATTCAACTGTTTAGAAGTTCCACTTGAGACCGGCGGCGGGATTCACTTTCCAGCCTTTTTCGTTGGTGGCTCCAATAAAGTTGGAAGAGATTTCCACTTCACCGCCAATGTAAAGGTTGTCGCAATGAAAATGTTGGCCGACATTGTACCACAATTGGGGTTCGGTGATGAAAACACAGGTGGTGTTCACCGTAGGCTTAGGTGTTCCTTTTAATGCTACTGCTTGTTGCAATGAAGTAAGCTTGTTCCATTCCGGATTCTGCATAGTTTGGTTTTCCCACCAGAAATCGGCAAAGCCAGAAAACACCAGGCCTTTCACTCCAAAGAGGTCGTTCAAGCCCCAAACAGCAGTGAACTGCAAGGGCAGGTTGCTTTCGCCATGGCGGATGTTCTTATACAGCACTTCCAAAGTCAGCGTTTTCTTGAAATCCTTGGAATGGAAGAAATACTCGGCGCCAAACAGCCAGGCATTGTTGACTGGATAACCGCCAAAGTCGTTGTTCAACAGGAAGATGCCGCATCCGCCGTTCCATTCGGCGTGCAGGCTGAAGTCTTTCAGCGGGGTGTCCTGCCAGAAATTCAACGAACGGGCAATTTCGGCGTAAAAGTCTGTAGGCGCCATGTTCTTTGTGTGGTAAATATCCACAAAGAAGAAGGTGCTGCCCCACTTGTCCGACTTGAACATTTCAAGCGTGGTGGTCATCTGTTTACGGTTGAAGTCATACATCTCTTGGATGTTGGTTTGTGCCTGCACCGACACTGAAAACGCCAGCGCCGCAACAACAAATAAGTAAATCTTTTTCATACTTGTTTGAGGTTTTTAAGATGATTGAATGAGTAAATAATAAGTGTTATAGAACACTGTTCGGTTTGAGTGCCAAAAGTAGAAAAAAAAAGCATCATCTCCGACAAATTGAAACAAAATTACGGTTACCACGCTGTGTTTCTCTGTTTCCATTACCCACTGTAGTTGGCATAAACGGCTTATTTTCAAGGTTATAATATGCCGCCTTGTAAAAACAAAAATTAGCGGAATCATCACCGGAAAAACCCTAAATAAATTGTCTGGAAAGCGACCACGCCGAGAGGCACAGTGAAGCGTTCCGAAACGCTTATAATCCGTATTGACGAATTGTTGAGGCAGGATGAAATTTCTTTTAGGCTGACCTGAAAGGCAAAGCCGAGCGGTTGGGAGGAGAACATATATGGGTGGCAAACGAAAGTGACAGTCAGCCGGTGTATGACTGTGAGATTACATCGCTCGTCAAGGCTTCGGCCCCTGCCCCCGTGCAATCGTCTAACCCACTTGGCATTTTCACCTACTCGCTATGGGAAGATTGAGGGGAAGAAAAAGCCGTTGGATAAACATCTGTCCGAAAACGCTGCATTTTTCCAATGTTGGGATTAAATGTTTGATATTCAATGTACCATCCGTGCGAATTGCTTTTTAATTGCGCGGGCAGAAATTCGATTACAGACATTTTTTTTCTCCTTTTCGCCTGGCGAAAAGGGCGTTCAACATCGGTAATTCGTGTGCACTTTAGACAAGGAAATCAGCCGTAAGAGGCTGATTCCCAATATTCGTGACCCGGCTGGGGCTCGAACCCAGGACCCCAACATTAAAAGTGTTGTGCTCTACCTGCTGAGCTACCGAGTCGTTCTTTACTTAGCGGGCGCAAAAGTACTACTTTTTTCTTTATGTTGGACTTTCTAACCCATTTTTTTTTCATTCGTCGAGCAAGCCTTTGCCTTGGCGGACGATAACGATTTCATTATCAGTGCAGTCCACAACGGTACTTTCTTCATTCTCGCCCGCGCCGCCATCGATGACAATGTCCACAAAGTCTTTGTATCGCTCATGGATTTCCTCCGGGTCGGTGAGAAAGGGGTTGATTTCATCCTCAGTGTCGGCCAATGAAGTGGTCATGATGGGCGCACCGAACTCCCTGACAATACTGGTGATGATGGGCTGGTCGGGGATACGGATACCTATGGTCTTCTTCTTGCTTTGGAAAATGCGTGGGATGTTGTTGTTGGCCTCCAAGATGAAGGTGAAAGCTCCTGGCAAGTTGCGCTTCATCATCTTGAACACATCATTGCTGATGGGTTTGGTAAACTCGCTTAACATGCTGAGATCGTGAAAGATAAAAGAGAAATTGGCCTTTTCTTTCTTGATGCCTTTGATTTGGCAGATGCGCTCAAATGTGCGCGGGTTGTTAATACACCCTCCCAAACCGTATAAGGTGTCGGTGGGAAAGACGATGGTGCCTCCGTCGGCCAGGCATTCCAAAATCATCTTGACATAACGTGGATTGGGATTCGTCGGGTAGAGTTTGAGTATCATAAATTTTGAAAATTTCGGCAAAAATAGAAAAATGTTTAATTGCTTGGTGTTTATTTGTTTAATTGCTTGGCTGTCAGTTATCAGCGGCGATTATGCCAAACTGATTGCCGACTGCCGGATGCTGAAAGCCAAATTGAAAGTTTTTTTTTGTTGCAGTATGTATTTTTTCTAATTTTGCAGTCCATCTTCGGGAGGGTTCCCGCAGATGTTTTTTGTTTTTATTTCTTAAATTTCATATCATTATGGGCGGCTTTTTTGGTACAGTATTGAATCAATCTTGTGTGCGGGACTTGTTTTATGGTGTGGATTACCACTCACATCTGGGTACAAAACGTGCGGGCATGGTGACCCACGACGGTGATAGGTTCTATCGGTCTATCCACGATATTGAAAACACCTATTTCCGCACAAAATTCAGTGATGAGTTGGGTAAATTTGTTGGCAATGACGGTATTGGTGTTATCAGTGACACCGATGCACAGCCTATCATTGTCAACTCTCACCTCGGCAGGTTCGCCATCGTCACTGTTGCCAAAATCAACAACTTGGACGAGCTGGTTGGTCAATGTCTTGCCAACAAGCAGCATTTTGCCGAACTGAGCATGGGAAACACCAATCCTACTGAGTTGATTGCTTTGCTCATCACACAAGGCGAGGACTTTGTGGACGGCATCAAGAACGTTTATAATAAGGTGAAAGGTTCTTGCTCGATGCTTATCCTCACCGAGAATGGTGTGATTGCTGCCCGCGACCTATATGGCCGCACGCCGATAGTCATTGGCAAAAGCGAAGAAGGCTACGTGTTGGCCTCCGAAAGTCACAGTTATATCAACCTCGACTATACGGCCTACTATAACGTGGGACCGGGTGAAATTGTCAAGGTAACGCTCGATGGTGTGCAGCAGCTTCTGGCTCCCAACCCCCAAAAGCAGGTGTGCTCTTTCCTTTGGATCTATTATGGTTATCCCGCCGCCGATTATGAGGGTGTCAACGTTGAGGAGGCTCGTTACAACGAGGGACGTGAGATGGGCAAGCACGATTATGTCGACATCGACTATGTGTCAGCCATCCCAGACTCGGGCATTGGTATGGCTTTGGGCTATTCCAACATCCGCAAGGTGCCTTACATGCGTGGCGTGGTGAAGTATACACCCACCTGGTCTAGGAGCTTTATGCCAGTCAATCAGGGTCAACGCGAGCAAGTGGCTAAGATGAAGCTCATTCCCAACCGCCAGATGTTGGAAGGCAAGAAGGTCGCCTTCTGTGACGACTCTATTGTGAGAGGTACCCAGCTGCGCGACAATGTGAAAATGCTCTACGACTATGGCGCCAAGGAGGTGCATGTACGCATCAGCTGTCCGCCATTGCTTTATGGCTGCCCTTTCCTCAATTTTTCCGCTTCGAAAAACGAGCTGGAGCTGATCACACGTCGCTGCATCAAGGTAATGGAAGGCGACGACAAGCTCAATATCGAGAAATATTGCGATCCAACAAGTCAGGAATATTCCCGTCTTGTGGAGATGCTCCGTGAGCATGTTGGTGTGGATTCTTTGAAATTCAATACCTTAGAAAGCGTGGTGAAAGCCATTGGTCTTCCCAAGTGCGAACTTTGCATGCATTGCTTTGACGGTTCGAGCTACGGCCACGAGTAATTTTTTCGATTTTTGCTTGCCAATCCAAGAAAAGTCTGTATTTTTGCAGCGGGTAAGTCTTATACGACCAGCTCCCTCTGAAATCCCCCAGGACAGGAATGTAGCAAGGGTAGGAGGTCGTAGCGGTGCGATATGAGTAGCTTACCCTTCTTTGTTTTATCACGTAAAGTGATGTTGATCCAACTGAGATTCCCGATTTTAAAACGCTTTGATTATGAACGACTTCAAATACTTTGTTGACGAGTTCGCTGACATCAGAATCATGCGCTACCGCATCCCCGAGTGGGACAACTTAACCCTACAACAAAAGGAATACCTCTATTGTCTGGGTGAAGCCGCCAAATGCGGCCGCGACATCATCTTTGACCAGAATTTCAAACATAACCTTCGCATTCGCAAGACTTTGGAGGCCGTTCTTGATACCTATCAGGGCGACAGGAATTGTGAAAACTTTCAGAAGTTTGTGGTTTATGCCAAACGTGTCTTCTTCAGCAACGGCATCCATCATCATTATGCAGAGAACAAGTTCTTCCCTGAAATATCTGAATCCTGTTTTTCAGACTTGGTGAAAGGAAGTGATGTGTCTCGACTGCCACTTTATGAAGGCGAAAGCGTGGCAGATTTCCTTGATTTCCTCCTCCCTGTCATCTTTAGCCACGATCTATATCCGGTGCGTCGCAGCAGCGAAGACGACATCATCCGCAACTCTGCCGTCAACTTCTACGAAGGCGACCTGACCAAGGCCGAAGTGGAGAAATTTTATGCCGCACAACAAGAGGAAGGCAATGAAAAACCAGTCTCAAACGGACTCAATTCCCGCCTGGTGAAGGAAAACGGAAGTATCTATGAAAGGGTGTACAAGGCAGATGGACTTTACGGCGAGGCCATCAAGGCCATTGTCAGCTGGCTGGAGAAAGCTAATACTGTTGCCGAAAACGACACACAACGGCAATATACTCAAAAGCTTATTGAATACTACGGAACGGGTAACCTGAAGACTTGGGATGCGTACAACATTGCCTGGGTGCAGGACAACGCTTCGCACATCGACTTCGTGAACGGCTTCATCGAGAACTACGGCGACCCTATGGGCATGAAGGCCACTTGGGAGTCGGTGGTGAACTTCAAGGACTTGGAAGCCACCAAACGCTCCAACTCCATCAGCGAAAAC
>JBGYWU010000189.1:0-6034 GCA_041842265.1 Candidatus Limimorpha sp.
CCCGCCGCGACGATGATACTGCGGGAGACCGTGGGAAAGTAGTTCGCCGCCCACCCACAACGCGACCCCCGGCAGCGCACATGCTGACGGGGGTCGACGGTTTTAGGGACGGTTGTTCAGAGGCTGGAATGATGCGCGAAACAAAGTCTTGCTTTCAGTCTCTCTTTTTTCCTATCTTTGCAAACCTTTTGAGACTCTATGAAAGAACTGCAAATCCGATCGATTTCTGGACTGGTGATGGGTATTGTGCTCATTTCCTGTGTGTTTGCTTCGCCTTGGGCATGGGCTGCTTTACTCCTCCTTATCATTGCAGTTGGCACTCTTGAAATGTCTAGGCTCATGCAAATGAACTCTTTGTCAAGCCTCGTCATAGGTATGGCGTTTTCTTTGGGATTTTTTGCCCTGCCAGCTTTGGTCGCCCTTTATGGCATCTCTCACAATTGGCTCATACTCGCCTTGCTTTTCCCACTGCTGCCTTTCCTATATTCCCTTTTCTCCGTCAAGTATGACGCCATGCAGATTTTCACTTATCTTTTTGCTTCCCTTACTTTCTTGAGCCTTCCTTCTTCCCTGATGCTTTTCATGTATCGCGAAGACCTCTTCGGCTCTTTGGCTGGCCCTGGGCTTATTCTTATGGTGTTCTGCATTATCTGGGTCAATGATATTTTTGCGTATTTTACTGGCAAACTCCTCGGACGTCACAAACTTTTCCATCGCATCTCGCCGGGAAAAACCATTGAAGGTAGCATCGGCGGACTATTGTTCACCATGGTGTCGCTTATTGTTTTCTCCCATTATTCCGGCTGGTTTTCTATTTCTGATGCATTTGGCTTGGCTCTTGTCGCTGTCGTTTTTGGAACTTTGGGCGATTTGAGCGAATCTTTGCTTAAACGGCAAGCTGGAGTGAAGGATTCCGGAAAACTGATTCCGGGCCATGGCGGAATTTTGGATCGTTTCGATTCCGTTATGTTCAGTGTTCCCTTTATTTTTGTTTATTTGCTGCTATGAGACAAATCCACAAACGCATTCACGAAGAAGGAACGGTTGCTATCTTCATTACCCTTGCAGTCATTGCAGTTACGCTTTTTCTGGTCAATTGGTTCTGGCCTTCGCAAACTGTTTGGCATTACCTTTTGTATGCTTTTGATTTTTTGGTTTTGATACTGACTATCCGCTTTTTCCGTGTCCCGATTTTGCGTGAGACCACGATGGAGGCCGATGCCGTGTTGTCGCCTGCCGATGGCCTAGTAGCGGCCAACGAGGAGGTGTTGGAAGACGAATATTTCCACGACAATCGCCGTCAGATTTCCATTTTTATGTCTGTTTATGATGTCCATATCAATTTCTTTCCCTTCAACGGTGAGGTAACCTATTACAAATACCATCCTGGCAAGTTTCTGCTTGCTTTCAACTCGAAGTCATCGACAGATAATGAGCGTAATACTATCATTTTGAAGGACGAAAAAGGCCGTGAAATCTTGGTGCGACAGATTGCAGGTTTTGTGGCCCGCCGCATTGTTTGCGATCTTCAGCCTGGCGATGGGGCCGTGGCAGGAGAGGAGTTGGGTATGATTCGTTTCGGATCGCGCGTGGATGTTTTCCTCCCCACAGATGCCGAGGTCAAGGTGAAAATCGGTGATCGGACGGTGGGAAAAGTGACCGTTTTGGCGAAAATGAAGTGAGTTTGGCTTTTGGACTTTTTCCTTTTAGTAGTGTTGGAGCCTTGTTTTTCTTTTGAGAAATCTTTCCCGTGTGTGCTTCAATTCTGTAAAAATACTTACCTTTGCCACTGCATTTCAAAAACAAATTCAAAAAAAGAACAGACTTTCATTATATTGACATAGAATAAAATAGCGAATCGAAGCTATTCTTGAACTCCAATTTCCACAAGTCGCCCTCTATATGGGCACCAACTCAAGAATAAGTCGACTATCGCCAAGTGTTTGGCGTGGAATGACTTGTATGAGTTGGTGGGCGTGGAAACCCGGAGTTCAAGCAAGAAAAACTTCCACGCTTTTTTATGTCTTATTCTACAACAAGACAACAACATGGATGCGCGAGGACGACTGAACATAGGACAACTCATCAAGACTGTTTTCGACGAGAGCGACCTGACTGTGGCTGAATTTGCTCGGCGCATCCACTGTGAGCGTACCAACGTTTATTCCATCTTCGAACGATGCAGCATTGATGTGAAATTGCTCGTCGACATTTCCTTCGCCTTGAACCACAACTTCCTTGACGATGTGATGCTGCAATGCGGTTTGAAGTCACCACTATGCCCAAGGCAAGCGCATATCTACCTCAACTTGGATGGCTTGCCGGATAATAGAGTCAAACAGATTGCGGACTTCCTCAACGAGTTCTCGAAAGAAAAACAGTGAACAATTTTGACGGAATCCGTGAATTATTCTCACTATTATAGCATGAATTGAACTCTGTGCAAGATGTATTTTTGCGGCAAATCTATCAGGATTGCCAAAGCCTGAATCAAGTAGGCGAAGAAGTTACTCTCGACACGGACTATGGGATGAGTGTTTCAAAATACATCAACCAATATCTTGTCGTAATGGTTCTCGACAGCGGAAATATTAAATATAGGAATACAATCAATTAAAAATACCATTATCATGAATAGGTTTACCAGACTTTTAATCATTTTGGCGATGTTTCCTGTCTACATCGTTCAGGCCCAAACATTCAATGCCGAATGTGCCACAGGTCAGCTCTTGAAGTATCGAGTTTTAACCTCGGATCCGACTGCCGTAGCATAGGTAGGATATGACGGTATAATTGCAGGTCCTATATCCTTACCTTCTTCTGTAGCTTATGGAGGGAAAGAGTACATCGTTAAAGAAATTCGCGATCACGCATTCTTCCATTGCAATAGTTTGACAGGCTCCCTTGTCATTCCGAACAATGTTGCATCAATAGGCTCGTATGCATTTAGCAATTGTTCCGGATTTGATAGCCTAATCCTTAATGAAGAACTGACTTCCATAGGCAAATATGCTTTTGTTCAATGTAGTGGCTTTACTGGAACATTAGACATCCCCGACAATGTAACCAACATCGGCGAGAATGCGTTTCAGGAATGCTCCAGCCTAAATGAAATAACCATTGGGGAAAAGGTTAGATACATCAAAAAAAGCACTTTTCAAGATTGCACCGGCCTCACTAAACTCACCAACAACGCCACTGCCTGTTTGGAAATAGGAGAAAATTCCTTTTACGGCTGCCATCACCTTTCAGACACGATTGTCATAACAAATTCTGTCATTTCCATAGGCCAACGGGCATTCGGTTATTGCAAAGCACTAAAACACATCGTCTTTGGTAATGAGCTCACTACGATATATGGTTATGCATTTTAGCAATGCGAAGGTCTGATAGGAAATATTATCATTCCCGATAATGTGACTTCCATCGGTAAATATGCTTTTAAAGGATGCTCCAGTCTAAGCGAAATTACAATTGGGGAGAAGGTTACCGCTATAGGTGAAGGTGCATTCCAACATTGTGAGGGTCTCACGGGAAAACTGTCCATTCCAGACGAGGTTACCGTTATTGGTATGCAAGCCTTCCAAGGATGTTCGGGTCTGACTGAAATTACAATTGGTGAGAATGTTGCTACCATAGGAGAGGATGCTTTCCAACATTGCGCGGGTCTCACGGGAAAACTGTCCATTCCAGACAAGGTTACCACCATTGGTAAAAATGCTTTCAGCGGTTGTTACGGGCTTAATGAAATAACAATTGGAAACAGTGTCAACGCTATCAAGGAAGGAGCATTCCAAGATTGCCACAATCTCAGCAAAGTCATTTATAACGCCCAAAAATGCAATGAAATAGTTTTTGACGAAGATGAAGGCATAAGTATATTTCATGGCTGTGACAGTTTGCAAAAGCTTGTTATTGGGAGCTCGGTTACTGCCATTCCGGAGAATGCCTTCAGGTTGTGTAACGCTCTTTCAGACACACTTTCCATTCCTTATCATATTACCACCATCGGCAAAAAAGCTTTTGAAGGCTGTTCGGGTTTTTCCGCCGTCTTTGTTACAGCATCCAATCCGCCCACGGTGGGCGACTCTGCTTTTGTCAATTTCGATCCGGAAATGCCTTTGTTTGTTCTATGTGAAAAGAGAGAAGCTTATCAGCAAGCAACGGGTTGGAATGTTTTCGACACAATCCATGAGGGCATAATATACAGCATTAATCTTTCAACCGACGAAGAAATGGGGACGGTTTCAATCATAGACCGTCCTGTTGATTGCGGCGACACCATAAAAGCAGAGGTTAAAGCTGTTGCCAATGAGCATTATCTTTTTAAAAATTGGATAATAAACGGGGTGAATAAGCCTAATGACACAATACCAAACTATAGTTTCACTTTAAATAGAGACTATGATTTGGTTGCTATTTTCGAGCCCAAAAAAGTCAATATTGTCGTCAACATTGAACCGGAAATCGGCGGCATGGTACCTTTGACTACTGTGCATTATAAGTACAATGTTGAACTTACGGCAATTCCAGATCCTTGCTATCACTTCCTTGGCTGGAAATATAATGATGAAATCGTCTCGACTGAGGAAACCCATTACTTTGAAGCCATGGAAGAAGATTATACATTTACTGCTGTTTTCGAAGCCAACCCCATCAGTATCACTACTTTGGTCGAATCAGCCGAGTTTGGAAGTGTGACGGGTACCGACATATACCCTTGCGGCGATAGAATCACTGTGAGCGCAATGGCTAACGAAGGTTATCGTTTCGTAACTTGGAGAGAAAACGGAAACGACATCTCCAACTTGGAGAACTATAGTTTTATTCCGACGAGAGACCGGGTTTTGGTTGCCATTTTTGAGGTCTTCACTTATCAAATTGAAGCGTTTGCATTTCCTTTATATGCTGGAGAGGTTACGGGTTCGGGGAAATATCTCCCGAATGAATCCGTAACACTTACAGCTATTGGAAGAGAAGGCTCCAATTTTGTTTGCTGGACAGAAAACGGGAACACTATTTCAACTGAATCCAGCATCACCGTTGTGGCCGATTCGGACAAGAAGTATCAAGCTTGGTTCGAATTCACTGGCGTTGATGAAAATCAAACCGAATTTGACATTTATCCGAATCCGAACATGGGTATAGTTAACATCAAAGGCAGCGATATGCAGGAGATAAAGATATTCAATGCTTTAGGCCTCATGGTTAATAATGTCACCCATATCGACAGGGAAGAGATCCAACTCGATTTGACCCATTGTGCGTCAGGTATCTATACCATACTGGTCGTTACTCAGGACAAGGCTTTTTCCAGAAAGATTATCAAAGAATAAGTTATCCACAAAAAAAGTTGTTTTCGAGGAGGGTGACAAATAGGTAGTTGCCCTCTTCGTTTTTCATGGAACAGGAACATTAAACTATATGGAGAGACCAAAGCCCACCGATACTTTCATTGGTCATTAATCGCAGTATGTTACCCTGGATGTATATTAATAAACACCAGTTGTCAGCGACTTACATGAACGTTCCCTTTCAACGGCGCGGGTTGACTCACTCCAATATTTTGTGTTCTAACCGCTTCATTTTTTCCACCTCCAGCGAGGGTTGCCCGAATTCTTCCGTTATCTTGCCCAAGAGCAGATACACGCCATCGCCTTGGAAAGGCCATGCCTTCAGTGCCTGTGGGAAATGTACCGTATCAAAAGCCTCGCCCGTGGCGTCCACGAAGGTGGCCAATGCCATCAAGCTGCCGTTGCCGGTGTGGACATACTTCACTGTTACCAACTTGCCCAACATCCGATAACGGCATCCCACGAAATGCAACATCTGCGCGGCCATCAGCTCACCACGGAACTTGGTCGCCAACAAATCGAACCACGTCAGCGTGACGGGGAAACCGTAAAGCTCAATCTCATCGTAGGCATCCCGCAAAGCATTGTCGGTAAATTCCGGGAACTCAAAATGTTGGTTTTCTGTTTGGAAGAGTGTCTCGGACTGTTCTTTCTTCCCTTGATTTTTATTGAGATACGCC
>JBGYWU010000190.1:0-3458 GCA_041842265.1 Candidatus Limimorpha sp.
GCCTGTGAATGTTGATAAGCCCACGCCCACGCTTACGCATGGACGTTTACTGACTTATTCGAAACACTCACATCTCAAAATTTCTCAGGTTTCAAGGCTGTGCCGAATAAAAAGCAAACGCTGTTTATACTATGTCTTTACTTTGTTCTTCTACATGGTTCTGTGTTTTTCAACGGGACAAAGATAGCGATTATTTAAAACATACAAACAAAGATTCATTTTTTTTCTTAAAAACCGTCACTTTCCGACCTCTGAGGGCGGGGGAGAAGCAGGCTCTCTGAAACTACAAATTCATGCATTGCATGTTGGCGCATCCCTACGGAAGGTCGGCAGACGTGTCTTCAATAGTTCAACCGGATGCAATTCCCTCTGGGAATTTAGGCCGGTCGTATTAGGTCTGCCTTTTCTTTTCTTTGTCCCATTTTGTTGTCAAAGGTAGTGATTTTACATGTTTCCTGAAAATCCGTCATCTTTGAAAAATAAATTAAGGGGTCCGTATACGAAACGGGCCCCTTATGAAATGGGTTGTTATTGAATTACATCATTAAGAACGACATCATCACGCCAGCTGCAACAGCTGAGCCGATAACGCCGGAGACGTTCGGGGCCATGGCATGCATGAGCAGGTGGTTCGACGGGTCATACTTCTGGCCTTCTATTTCAACCACACGGGCACTGTCGGGCACTGCCGAAACGCCAGCCGCACCAATCATCGGGTTGATTTTCTCCTTTAGGAAGAGATTCATGAACTTGGCGCCCAGTAGGCCGCCGGCAGTAGCCACGGCAAATGAGCAGGCACCCAGAACAAAAATCTTGATGGAGCTTGAAGTCAAGAAAACGGAGGCTTGCGTAGAGGCGCCCACTGTGAGACCCAAAATAATGGTTACGATATCAATCAAGGGGTTGGCGGCCGTGTTCTGCAAACGCTTCACCACGCCCGATTCCTTGATGATATTGCCAAAGAACAGCATACCCAACAGCGGCAATGCCGTCGGACTGATGAAGGTGGTAAGGATGAGTCCGACCACGGGGAACATGATCTTTTCGGTCTTGTTCACCATACGGGGCGTTGCCATCCTGATCATGCGTTCTTTTTTGGTTGTCAACACGCGGATGATTGGAGGTTGAATCACCGGAACCAAGGCCATATAGGAATAAGCCGCGATGGCGATGGGGCCGATGAGGTTGCGTGTGCCACCCGTACCGTTGGCCAGTCGGGATGACAGGAAGATGGCGGTAGGGCCGTCGGCACCTCCGATGATTCCGATGGCACCGGATTCTCTCAAGTTGAAACCGAGATACAAAGCTCCGATAAAGGTGAGGAACACGCCAAGTTGTGCGGCGGCGCCCAGGATCATCAGTTTTGGGTTAGCGATGAGCGAGGAAAAGTCGGTCATGGCTCCGATGCCCAAGAAAATCAGGGGCGGATAAACGCCTGAGGTAACACCAAAATACAAATAATTGAGAACAGAGCCCTTTTGGTAGAGACCTGTCTGTAGGTTGAGCTCACCACTTTCGAAGACCTGGCCCATAAACTGCTTCACTTCCTCGATGCTGCCTGTTGCGATGCCGAAGTCTGCGAGATTCATTTTGTCGACATTCTTGATGGCTTCGCTCAGCACCATGCTCTTGCCATCAGCATTGCCAAACACGGCATGGAGCAAGTCATGGGCACTCTTCATGTCGAAACTGTAGGCTCCGGTATCTAGGGCAGCCTGTGCATAGGCTAATGCGTCGGTAAGGTTGACTCCATTGCCTTGGAAGAAGGGTATGTTGCCGCAGATGATACCCACACCGATAGGAATAAGCAGCATAGGCTCGAATTCATACCTTATGGCAAGGAAGATGAACAGAATACCCACCAAGATCATAATCAGGTTGCCAATCTTGCAATTTCTGAAGCCCGTAAGCAGCCAGAAGTTGTGCATACCTTCGCGGAACTGGCTCTTCATGGAAAGCTCTTCCGCTGTCATGCTGGAGGTGTTCCCCGATGCCTTTGTGCTGTTGACTTGTTCATGATCCTCAGTCTGTTGCGCAGGTTGTCCTGTGGATTGAGTTGTCAAGGCAAGCCCATTGTCCGCCTCAGGCAGTTGGGCATTGTCTTCCAAAACAGTCATTTCGCTCATC
This sequence comes from Candidatus Limimorpha sp., assembly GCA_041842265.1. Classification (GTDB taxonomy): domain Bacteria; phylum Bacteroidota; class Bacteroidia; order Bacteroidales; family F082; genus Limimorpha. Next base: position 2,128 of record JBGYWU010000190.1, read on the forward strand.
GGCTTTGCCTGCTCCTTCAGTTCAGAGACCCTGGTGGCGAACATAGGGTTGTTGACCACCACAAGGTTAAGCAGCATCAGGATTAACAAGGAGGCAAAGATGACGATTGATCTTCTTTTTTGATTTTGATTCTTTCCCAACATGGTCTTATCCGATTACAATTAAAGTATCACCTTGCAGCACATTGTCGCCTTGGCGACAGTTGATAGCGGCAATTGTACCGTCTGTTTCGGCCAACAGGTTGTTTTCCATCTTCATAGCCTCGTACATAAGGAGCTTGTCGCCTTTCTTGACGAAATCGCCCTTTTTGACGAAGATTTGCATGATTGTTCCGGGAAGTGGGGCAACCATCTTGTAGCCGGCGCCACCAGCCGGTTTCTGGGCGGCTGGAGCCAAGCTCGCAGCGGCGGGCTTGGCGGCCGGTCGGGCCACAGGAGCCACCACAGGAGCGGTCTGTTCTTCCATCTCCACTTGATATTCAGCGCTATTCACATTGACCGTGGCGATGTTGCCCTCAATGCTTTGGACTTCCACTTCGTATGGTTTTCCACTAATGGTGAATTTGAATTTTTTCATTGTTGTTCAATTTATCGATTCCAGTGTCTAACTCCGTAGTTTTTGTCATTCCAAGAGGTGGTTCTTCTTTCGATGGTGATGACTTTGCTTTCCTCATCGTGGAGGTTGGTCGAAAGGTAAAGCGCCAAGCCTATGGCTGTGAGTACTTCTGCGGGGATTTCGCTTCTTACCGCTTTTGGGGCGGGCTGTTCCATTATCTTCTTCACATCGTCCTTAGGAGTGTTTTTCTTGATGTCCTTTTTTATGAAATAGGAAGCCACGCCTTGAAATATCATGGAGAGGATATACAAGGCTATGATGACGATAACGAAGCCCACGATGGTGACAATCCAGCCTTTGGTATAGACCCATTCTTCGTGAGCCAACAGTAATGATATTTGTAACAGGTTCATCACTTCAAAGATTTACGGTTACAGCGGGATATTCGAATGTTTCTTCTCGGGGTTGGCAAGACGTTTCGTCTCAAGAGTGCGCAAGGCACGGATCACGCGGAAACGGGTATTGCGAGGCTCAATGACATCGTCGATATAGCCGAACTGGGCAGCGGCATACGGGTTGGCGAACTTCTTGCGGTATTCCTCTTCCTTCTGGGCGACGAACTCGGCACGCTCTTCAGGGTTCTGAATCTCGGCAATCTTCTTGCCATCGAGCACCTCTACAGCGCCACTGGCACCCATCACAGCAATCTCGGCACTCGGCCAAGCGTAATTCACATCGTTGCGGAGTTGCTTGCAGCCCATAACAATGTGGGAGCC
>JBGYWU010000191.1:0-4457 GCA_041842265.1 Candidatus Limimorpha sp.
AAATGGAAAGAGAAAACAGTTTGTGCTGCGGCTACAATTTGGCAAATACGAAATTGGAACTTGGCGAACAAATGAAAATAAGGAACAATACGCTTAACCATCTTACTCAACCTCATCCTGATGCAGTAGTTACCGCTTGTCCCATGTGCAAGAAAGCCCTGCAGCACGGCAGTTTGACCAATGTGAAAGACATAGCCGAAATAGTTGCCGAACAGATTTCTTAGGCTGGTTTTGTGAACAACACAGGGCTGCCAATCGCTTGGCAGCCCTGTGTTGAAGCCTTTCATATTGACATCATCTCATCCTTTCGGGATACACCCTCAAGGCTTCCTCCAAGCACTTCATGGCGGCTTTGAGGTCATCAATGCAGAGACAGTAGGTGATGCGAGCTTGATGGCGGCCCTTTTCGCAATCGGAATAGAAACCCGTGGCGGGAGCCAGCATCACCGTTGCGCCGTTGTAACTGAAATCGGTAAGCAGCCATTGGCAGAACTTGTCGCTGTCGTCCACCGGCAGGTCGATGACGGTGTAGAAAGCCCCTTTCGGCATCGGGCAGAAGCAGCCCCGAATTTTGTTGACACCTTCAACGATGACATTGCGGCGAGCAACATATTCTTTCTGGACAGCGTCAAAATACTCCTGAGGCGTATCCACGGCAGCTTCGGCAAAAATCTGACCAAACGAAGGCGGCGATAGACGGGCCTGAGCCAGACGCATGGAGATGGCGTAGACCTCGCTGTTGCGGGTAACCATGCAACCTACACGGGCACCGCAAGCACTATAGCGCTTCGAGACCGAGTCAAGCAAAATAGTGTTGCATTCCAAACCCTCAAGTTGCATTACGCTGAAATGCTTGTGTCCATCGTAGCAAAACTCGCGGTACACTTCGTCGGCAAAGAGATACAGGTCATACTTCTTGACCAGACCTGCCACCTTAAGCAGTTCTTCATGGGTGTATAGATAACCTGTGGGGTTGTTGGGGTTACAAATCATGATGGCTTTGGTGCGAGGCGTGATGGCCTTCTCAAAGTCTTCGATGGGCGGCAAAGCGAAACCCGTCTTGATGTCACTGTGAATCGTTACAATCTTGGCATCGCACAGCTTGGCGAAGGTGTTGTAGTTGGTGTAATAAGGCTCTGGAATGATGATTTCGTCGCCTGGGTTGAGGCACACGGTGAAAGCCATCTGCAAGGCTTCGCTGCCGCCGGTGGTGACAATGACCTGATTAGGTGTAACGTCGATGCCGTGACTATGGTAATAGTTGCAGAGCGCGCGACGATAGGAAGGAATACCTGCCGAATGGCTGTATTCCAGCACCTTAATATCAGCTTCAGCCAAGGCTTTCAGGGCTCCCTTGGGAGTCTCAATGTCGGGCTGACCGATGTTGAGGTGATACACATGGACACCGCGTTCTTTGGCAGCATCAGCAAAAGGAACAAGTTTACGGATTGCCGATTGCGGCAGTTCCAAACCTTTAGTGGAAATTTGTGGCATAAGCTTTGATTTGCACAAGAAGCCATCTAACGCAAACATTAGACGGCTTCTTATATTAACATGATATTTTCATTAGTGGTTGTTGACAGGCGAACCGCTTCCGAAATCATTCTTTTTCTCTGGCATGGCTTCACTGACTTGGTCAAGCACGCGGCCTTTGATGCGCAGCACAACAGTAGAATTGTTCAGTGCGTTTGAGGTCACCGTTACGGTCTTGTTGATGTTACCGGCGCGGTTGGTCTTATAGGTTACCTTGATGACTTCCGATTCGCCGGGAAGAATGGGCTCGTTGGGCCAAGAAGGGATAGTGCAACCGCAGCTCGATTTGGGCTTCTGAACCAAAAGGGGCTCATTGCCTGTGTTGGTGAAACGAAATTCGCAATCTCCATTTCCATTGAAAGGAATATCGCCATAGTCATGAACAACTTTCTCAAATTCGATTTCAGGTCCTATGGCAGGCTTACTGTCTTGAGCTTGGGCTGCTCCGACCATAAAGAGCATGATGCCCAGCAGATAAATCACTTTCTTCATCTTGATATGATATTAATTTGTTGCAAAATTAGTAATAATTATGGTTCATTGTTCAAATCTTCCATTATTTCAATCAATTTTTCTGTTTTTCAAAAACCGTACCAAAAAAACACCTCTCGAGAAAAACCTCAAGAGGTGTAATTAGGTATTGCCGGGCCTTTTTTCGCTGTTACAGCAGGTGGCAGGTAACCGTCAAGCCGGCCATCACGATGCTTACCATGCTCATTAGCTTAATGAGGATATTCAGCGAAGGACCTGAGGTGTCCTTGAATGGGTCACCGACAGTGTCGCCAACTACAGTTGCCTTATGGTTGTCAGAACCTTTGCCGCCAAAGTTGCCTTCTTCGACATACTTCTTGGCATTGTCCCAAGCACCTCCCGAGTTGGCCATGAAAACAGCCAAGACGAAGCCCGTACTCAAACCTCCAATGAGCAGGCCGAGCACACCAGGAACGCCGAGAATGACACCGGTCAGAATCGGAACGAGGATGGCGAGGATGGAGGGCACCAGCATTTCGCGCTGCGCGCCTTTGGTTGAGATGGCCACGCAACGCTCATAGTCAGGCTCGGCCTTGCCTTCAAGGATACCCTTGATGGTGCTGAACTGACGGCGGACTTCCTCCACCATCTTCTGTGCCGCACGACCTACTGCGTTCATCGTCATGCCACAGAAAACAAAAGCCATCATGGCACCGATGAAGACACCGACAAGAACGAAAGGGTTCATCAGGTTGACATTGTAATAGTCCATGAAATGAATCAATGAGGCCTGAGCGGTGTCAACAAAATCCTCTCCTATGCGTAAAGAGGTTTGGCCAACACGAATCAAAGCGATCTTGATTTCCTCAACGTATGAGGCCAACAAGGCCAAAGCGGTCAAGGCTGCTGAACCGATGGCAAAGCCTTTGCCCGTAGCGGCAGTGGTGTTGCCGAGGGCATCAAGTGCGTCAGTGCGTTTGCGCACTTCGGAATCAAGGCCACTCATTTCGGCATTGCCGCCGGCATTGTCGGCGATGGGGCCGTAAGCGTCAGTAGCCAAAGTAATGCCCAAGGTGGACAGCATACCCACAGCGGCGATACCGATGCCATAAAGGCCTCTTGAAAGGTTGACGGCAGTGAATTCAATATTGAAGCCATTGGCACACAGGTAGGCCAACACGATGGCTACGCCTACGGTAACCACAGGGATGGCAGTAGAGAGCATTCCAAGACCCAAACCGGAGATAATCACCGTGGCCGGGCCTGTTTTCGAGCTTTCAGCAACCTTTTGAGTAGGCTTGTAGCTCTGCGAGGTATAATACTCGGTAGCTTTTCCTATGATGACACCGGCAAGCAGCCCGACAACCACCGAGAGTGAAGTCTGCCACCACATGTTCGGTGCAGATGCCTCTTTGCCGAAAAGAAAATACATGATGCCAAATGTTGCGGCCGCAATGAGGACAGCAGCCGTGTTGGTTCCTCTACTCAATGCTTTGAGAAGTTCTTTCATCCCTGCACCTTCTTTGGTACGCACGAGATAAATACCGATAATGGAAAGCAACACGCCAACTGCGGCAATGAGCATAGGGGCGAACACTGCCTTCATCTGCATGCCTTCCACAGCTGATGTCGCAAAGGCCGATGCGCCCAATGCCATGGTAGCCAGAATGGAACCTGCGTACGACTCATAAAGGTCTGCCCCCATACCGGCGACATCACCCACGTTGTCGCCCACATTGTCGGCTATAGTTGCCGGGTTGCGCGGATCGTCTTCCGGGATGTTGTATTCCGTCTTGCCTACGAGGTCGGCGCCGACGTCAGCGGCCTTGGTGTAGATACCGCCACCCACGCGGGCAAACAAAGCCTGAGTGGAAGCGCCCATGCCGAAGGTCAGCATGGTGGTGGTGATGGTAATCAGGTCGTTTTCGGCACCAACAGCCTTCAGCAATCCTGTTCCATTCAGCACGAGAAACCATACGGACACGTCGAGAAGGGCGAGACCCACCACAACGAGCCCCATGACGGCGCCCGATCGGAAAGCCACCTTCAAACCGCTATTCAATGAATTGCGGGCTGCGTTGGCGGTCCTTGCCGAAGCGTAAGTGGCCGTCTTCATGCCGAAAAAGCCCGCCAAGCCAGAGAAGAAACCTCCCGTAAGGAATGCAAACCACACGATGCCGTTCTGCAAGTTGAAGTAAGCCATGAGACCGAAAATGGCAGCCAAGATGACAAAAACAATAGTTACCACCTTGTACTGCTGCCTCAGATAGGCCATCGACCCCTTACGTACGTGCGCCGCGATTTTCTTCATCAGGTCAGTTCCTTCTTCCTCCTTCATCATCTGCTTGTAGAAGATGAAGGCAAATGTCAGCGCCAGGATAGAGGCTGCCAACACGATGTAAACAATACTGTTGCTAATCATAATTATTTAGTTAAACTTGTTTTTTTATTCT
>JBGYWU010000192.1:0-3733 GCA_041842265.1 Candidatus Limimorpha sp.
ATTCCAGCAAAAGCCATGTTGAAAGACTTCCTCGATATAAGGTATTTGCAATGGAAAAAAACTCAAGAATCAAAGTAATGGGAGAAAACATTATTTTTGCAGTATGAAAAATAATTTTGTTCCATCAACACTTCTGAAAAATGAAAACTCCTATTTTCATATTTGCCATGCTGAGCAGTTTGATTCTATCTGGGCAAAACACATCCTACAACATTGTAACTAATCCCGAGGTGGAAAACAGCGATGCCTACCGCAACGGGAATTCGTATCAGCGTGATTTCTTGCTCTTTGCAGACATGTTTGAACACACACACCCAATCTTTGCCGAAACCGGCAGTGAACATTACGATATGGACAGCCTGACCCGTGCAGGTTATCAGTATCTCGTTAGTTGTGAGAGCGATGGCCAGTTGAAACAGCATCTGCAATCCATCTTGTCGCCGCTCAACGATGGTCACTCGGGCGTTATGATGGATTTCCATGGGAAAATCTTCCCTTTCAAGTATTTTGCTGACAGCGACACGGCTTTCTACTTGATTGGCATCACGCGGGATTTCTCCAATGAGCTTGGACATCGCATTCTTTCCATCAATGGAAAACCCGTCGGCGAAGTCGTGGAAAGTTTCCGGGCCTCTATGAGTTGCGACAACAACAATTATTTCATGGCCAACGTAAACAACTATATGCAAATGGAAAGCGCATGGGAATACAACCCATACAAACGCAAAGACGGCAATCTCTTGTTGCAGTTTGGCGATGGAATCTCAATTTTGCTCCCGCCAGTTGAAAAAACAAACATCGACATGAATTGGTATTATCCATCAAAAAAGAATGTCCCCGATTTCGATAGAGACGCGCCTTTCTGCTACAAACTCATGCATGATGAGAGTATTTGCTACTTTAGGTTTGCAACTTGTATTGACCGTAACACGCTACGAGCATACGAAAGGATGGGGATGTCCATAGGAATGAGCGAAGAACAGATAGGACAACTCCCTGATTTCCGAATGTTTCTGCAAGATATGTTTGGCGAAATAAACAGGAGCGGGATAAAAACCTTGGTGGTTGACATACGCGATAATGGCGGTGGCAACAGCCTTTTGTGCGACCAGTTGCTTTCGTGGCTGAAACCTTATGGCGAGATTAAGCATGGAACAGGAAAAATGCGTGTATCAAAACTATGGGAGAGCCAATATCCTAACTTGATGAAATCTTTCAAGGTTAATCTTCAAGAAAAAGGGATTCCTTTTCATCTGGGTGAGCTATACGACTCCGAATTAGTGGAAAATGAGACAGACTTGATGCTGGCCGATTTGTTCCCAATGAATCACGACAGTGACAGCATTTTCGATGGCGAAGTCGTCTTTATACAAGGTAGCGGAACCTTTAGTAGCGCAGGGGATCTTGTCACCACCGCAATTGACAATGGAATTGGGATTGTAATAGGGGGAAACAGCATATATAGTCCAAGTGGCTATGGCGATTTGCTTTATTGGGAATTGCCTAACACTCACATACAAGGTTTCGTAAGCCATAAAATCTTCATGCGTCCCGATGCAACCAAACACAACGAGAACGCCATCATCCCCGATATTCCCCTGCCCGATATTTGGGCGGATTACCGCAACGGCATTGACCCATGCTGGAAATGGGTGCTAGACAATTACGGCGACAAATGACAATCAAATTCCCCTTCTTTCCCCAGCACGATTCGATGGATTGTGGCCCAGCATGCCTACGCATGGTGGCACAATACTACGGACGGCACTACACTTTGGAAACCCTGCGTCAGAAGTGCCACATCAGCCGCGAGGGGGTGAGTCTGCTGGGTATCAGCGAGGCGGCGGAGGGCATAGGATTCAAGACCGTCGGCGTGCACATTGGCTTTGAGCAACTGAAAGAGGAACAGCCCCTGCCTTGCATCGTGCACTGGAAGCAGCGGCATTTTGTGGTCGTTTACAAAATCAGGAAAGACCATGTCTATGTGGCCGACCCTGCACATGGCTTGGTGAAGTTCAGCACAAGGGAGTTCCTCAACGGCTGGATCAGCACCACGGAAAATGTAACAGAAGAAGGTAGCATCCTTTGGAATGCCCTCGACAACAATGGCAACAAAGTGGCCGTTGGCGTCTATGTAGTCGTCACCGAGGTCTTCAATTTCGACGGCGTTGTGAAACAGTTTAAGAATGCTGCGGTGGTGGTGACGTGATAATTAATCAGCAAACTAATGCAATATATCAATGGAAATTCATATTTTTGCAAAATCAAAATAGAACCAACAAGGAAGTACAGACAAAGAAAATCATTGAACATATTGAACATTGAGCTTTACGCTCTTATTCTCAAATAGTAAAATCGCCAAGTATTATAGGACTCGAGAATAGGCAAGCGGAAAGTTCGCGTATTAAGGCGTGAACTTATTCGTGCTTATTAGAGTCCGAGGCGTTTGGCGATGCCTGCTATGTAATGAGCAATAAACGAAATAGCGAGCGCCTTTTATGGAGAAGAATCTCAACACATTGGTACTCCGGTCGGGGAAAATGACCAAGCAGGTCTTGCCTGCCGACATTGCCTACATTGTCTGCGATTGTTCTATTTGCGACTTGCATTTCATTGACAAGACGACTTTTACCTGTACCAAGCCGCTGTGCTATTTCGAGGAAACGCTGCCCCCAAGTGATTTCTTTAGAATCAACCACAACATTATCGTCAACCTCAAGCGAGTGTCTGAAATCATCTCCACGAAAGGCAGAAAGCACGATGTGCGGACGAAAAGCGGTGCCGTTCTGACCGTTTCCTACCGCAAATGGAGCAATTTCAGGAAGCACCTGTTTGGAAAATAACGCACTTATCCCGAAAAATGTCGCAGTTATAGGATAGGTTGTCGCAGTTGTCAAATATACTGACTCACTTGCTAAACAGGGCTGACGCCAACGTATTTTTGCCAGCGTAACCATTGACGACGATGCGAGAGACGCGCCACATAGCAACCCACATGAGCCCTGGAACGAAAAATTTCCAGAAAATGCAGCTTCGCGTGGCGGCAAATATTTGGGAGTTGGGGAAAAACAATTTGAGCAATTATAGCCCCCGTTGATTATCAAATCAACGGTCTGATGTCGTCAAACCCTACGACAAGGAATCCTTTATGAAAGAGATGGGCAAATTTGGGTGTAATAAAAATAGTAGTAAAATTAAATTGAACTAAAATCATGACTAAATTCAATGTAATCAACGAAGGTTATACTTCCAAAGAGTTATCAACGATTGAGCTTTCTTCCCTCTACGGAGGTGCACAAGAAACTCCCTGCTTGGTTAAAGTTTGCGGCGCAAAAGCCTGCGGCGCAGATGAACCATGCGCTGGCAAAGGTGCTTGTGTCGGTAAAGCTGATGATTAATATCTGATGTTTGTTGTAACTTATGAATCCAAATCTTAAAATCATGAAAAACAACAAATCAATTACTGTAATCACTGAAGGTTGGACTAAAGAACAATTGTCCACTTTTGAGCAAAAGGCGATTTCTGGAGGTGCAGCCGAAACGGGATGCGTTATACAACTCTGCGGAGCAGATGCTTGTGGAGTAGATGTTTGTCCTATAGACATATGCGTTGTTGACGCATGTGGCTTGGACATCCTACTTACTGAAAAATGACAGTTTAACTTTCGAAGCGAAGATGGATGCATTGTGTCCATCTTCGCTCTTCTTTCAAATAATAAAACAATTTCTTATG
>JBGYWU010000193.1:0-4015 GCA_041842265.1 Candidatus Limimorpha sp.
TATCAGGAGATCTTCCTTGCCGAAAACGGATTTCAGTTTGCGGCTTCGGTCAGAAACGGTGGAATAAGCCTTCTGCATCAACGCGGAAACATCGGCATCGGTCAGGCCGAGCAGATAGAGGCAGCAATAGTCGAGGTCGCCCCGGGTGAGTGCGGGATAGGCTTGGGCGATACGGCCCGTGAATTGCTTGAAATGACGGTTGGCGGCCTCGTGCAAGGCCGTCACCTGCTCCTTGTCCAAGGCATAGTCCTTGTATACCTTGCAGTCCATCTGCGCCTTAAACTGTCCCTCGTTGACTCGTTCCATGATGAGGAGGCAAATGGCTTCATCGGCAAACGAAGCGGCTTGAGGTTGGGGGGTGGTAGTGGTTTCCTGTTGGCCAACTTGCGATTTCAGTTCTCTCAATTCTTGGTTGCTCCGTTTCAGCCGTCCTGACAGGGCGTTCTGTTTGGCGTGGTGTGCTTGCCGCTCAGCTTCAATCGCTTCGATATGCTGGTGGTTTTTGGTTTTCATCTGTTGGGCGGCCTCGGCCTGATGTGCTTGTATTTGTCGTTTATGCCTGCATCTCAAAGCGATAATGAGGCCGACAGCGATGAAAACTGCTATAGGAATCACCCATTTTATGGTTTTAGAAACGGCTTTCCTTTTCTCTTGTGCGGCTTGTTGTGTCTGCTTTTGATCCAAATGCTGCTGAAACAGGAGGCTCAATTGTGCGACCAAGACCTTGTTCTCGCCTTCCGATAGGATATGGTCGGCCAAAAACCGTACACAGGCATCTTTTTTCTCGGTATAGCCAAGGCTGTCGTAAATCATGCGCAGGTATTTTGCCGCTTCCACTTCTTGTTGGTATTCCAATAATGGTTCCAAATACGCCATGGCAGAATCGTAAACGCCTTCTTCTGCATAGATGGAGCCAATAAACAGCCAATAAATGAATCGCTCATGATCATTGTCAACTTGAGTGAGAAGATGTTGTAAGGCCTCAATGGGTTGTTACGCTCTCAATCCCATATTGTAATTACATAAGGCGATATGAGACTGGATGTCATGATAAGTAGCATTATCGGTATCGGGCATTTGTTCCAAGGCTTTTCCGTAATAATGCAGGGCTTGCTCAAAGTCTTCTAACATAGCGAACTGTAGCCCGATACAATTAAAGATTCGAGAAACGCCTAATGGCGAAGTGGGGGATATCAGGGAATAGTGGAGCGCATTTTCAAAACAAATGATGGCTGTTTCCATCATATATTGATCACTGAATATGGCTCCAAGACGGTTAAAGGTATATGCCATAAACTGCGCCTTATGCCCCACCAATTCCTTTTCCTTGAAATGGCCTTCCATGATTTCCAAGGCTTGCAGGTACTCGCGGCAGGCTTCCGTCACGCTGTCGTTCTCGTAATAGCCCACACCATTGATATAATGGGCACGGGCGGCGAGGAAGGCATGGGTAGAGAGATTTTTGGGTTGTGTTTTTTTTAATTCCCCTGCCCTCCTTGAAAGGCCGCTCTTGGGAGAGGGAGCCTGCCGCACGAGGCTGTCGAAATAGTCCACGGCCCGCAGCAATTCCGGGCGGGTAATTTGGGCGCAGTCGTTTTTGTACAGCAGTTCGGCCAGCAGCAGGTGTGCGTAATGGTGGTTGTAGGCGGTGGAGGCGGTGCACGCACCGTCTGTACGGCAGGTGTCAAAATAGGGTAAAAGGCGTGCCAACGCGCTGTCGGACCGCTGCCACATCAGGCTGTCGATACACAATAGGGTTGGGTTCGGGCTTTCGTCGCTTCGACCCTGCCCAGCCACCGCTGGCTCAGGAATCCTGACACAGTCGGCCAGGGCCGACAACAAGATTAATCCTATGACAAAAATCCGGGCTTTCATTCATGCAAAGGTAAACAAAAAAAACCGCCACAAAAACTTGCGGCGGGGAAAAAATGTAATAATTATGAAAAAATACTAAAGTTTCTTTCTTATTCTTCTTCTTTCTGGCTTTCTTCGTACTCTTTCAGCAGGCGGTTCTGCACATCGGTGGGCACTTGCTGGTATTCAGCATACTTCATGGTGAAGGTGCCACGGCCCGAAGTCAGCGAGCTGAGGGTGGTTGAATAGCGGTCCATCTCGGCCAACGGCACTTTGGCGTGGATGGTCTGGTAGCCGTGGTCGCTGTCCATACCCATCACGATGGCGCGGCGGCCTTGCAGGTCGGTCATCACAGCACCCATGAGGTCGGCGGGCATGCGCACATCGAGATCATTAATGGGTTCCATGATTTTCGGGGCGGCGTTCTTGAAAGCTGCGCTGAAGGCCATGCGACCGGCAATCTTAAAGGCCATTTCGTTGGAGTCGACCGGGTGCATCTTGCCGTCGTAGATGTAAACGATGATGTCGCGGGCGTATGAACCCGTCAACGGGCCTTGCTCCAAACGCTCATTCACACCCTTCAGGATAGCGGGCATGAAGCGGGCATCGATGGAGCCGCCTACCACACAGTTGCAGAAGATGAGCTTACCGCCCCAAGGCAGTTCGTACTCCTGCTTGTCGCGCACCTGAAGCTCGCTCGGGTCGGTGTAGCCCTCGAAGTAAGGAGCCAGTTGCATGTGCACCTCGCCGAACTGACCGCTACCACCTGACTGTTTCTTGTGACGGTAGCTTGCGCTTGCGTTCTTGGTGATGGTTTCGCGGTACGGGATTCTCGGCGAAGCGGTCTCGATGGCAATCTTATATACATTGTCGAAATACCATTTCAGCGTGTTGAAGTGGTATTCGCCTTGGCATTGCAGGATGTTTTGGCGCAGCTCGCGCGACATGCCGCTGATGACGGTCGGGTCGGTCTTGTGGATGTCGTTGAGGATACTGCCTAATTTTTCGTCTTCCTGTGAGTTGACAGCCTTGATGGCGATGGAGAAGATCGGAGTTGGGAAGGGCATCTCATCGAAGATGGCTTCACCTGCCTTGGCATCAACCAGCGAGTCGCCAATGCGACCGTCTTTCAGTTTGATGGTGCAGATGATGTCGCCTGCGTTGACTTTCTCAACTTCTTCACGGTTCTTGCCCCGGAAGACGAGCAACTGTGAGAGACGTTCCTTGTTGCCCGTGCGTGGGTTGATCAGGTCTTGGCTCTTTGCGACTGTGCCACCATAGACACGCATCCAAGCCACGTCGCCGAGGTTCTGCTCTGTGGTCACCTTGAAGATGAGCAATGCTGTCGGGTCATTGTTGCTGTTGTGGAATTCTTGCCCGTTTTTGGCTTTGATGGCCGGCATGTCGGCGGGCGACGGGCAGGCGTTGACGAGGAACTCCATCAGACGGCTGACACCCACACCGCGTTTGGCAGCGCCGCAGAGCACGGGGAATAACTCACGGTTGACGATACCCAAGTGGATGCCGCGTTCCATGTCTTCCTCGCTCAGGGTCATCTCTTCAAAGAACTTCTCCATCAGTGACTCTTCTCCTTCAGCGGCGTGCTCGATGAGGCTGTTGTGCATCTCTTCGGCCTTGGCCATTTCGGCGGCGGGGATGTCCTGCACTTCAGGAGCACCATTGCCGTTTTTGAAGACCAACATCTTCATCATGATCAAGTCGATGACGGCGTTGAAGTCTTCACCGGCGTTGACGGGATATTGGATAGGCGTGACCTTGTCGCCGAAATATTCTTTCAGTTGACGGATCGTGTTGTCAAAGTTCGCGTTGCTGTGGTCGAGTTGGTTTGTGAAGAACACGACAGGCTTCTTGGTGTTGGCGGCATGGCGCCAAGCGTTTTCGGTGGTGGCTTCAACACCCGACTGTGAGTTTACAGTGCAGACGGCAATGTCGGCTGCGGTGAGGCAGGAAACGATTTCGCCGGAGAAGTCGCTGAAACCGGGAGTATCCAAGATATTGATTTTCTTGTCGTTGTAGATGGAGTACATCATGGATGCATTCACCGAAATCTGGCGGTCCATTTCAATCTGACGGTAGTCGGAAACGGTGTTCTTTTCTTCGGTGCTACCTTTTCTGTTGATGAGCTTGCCTTCAAAAAGCA
>JBGYWU010000194.1:0-2533 GCA_041842265.1 Candidatus Limimorpha sp.
CCCGAAGACAAGAAAAAGAGCCTCCGTACCTATGCGAAGATGCTTTCTGGACGAAAGAAATAATAATAGCAGGTTCCTTCGGGAACCTGCTATTATTATTTTTCTCGCATTGTCTTAGATTTGGGTGAAAGTGCTACGTTTCGTCTCAATAGAAGAAAAAGCCGCATCAGAAAAACAAATCAAGGCAAAAACAAACAACTGTCACCATAGCTCAAAAAAGCGGAAGCCGTGATTGAGCGCGAAGCGGTAGCACTCGCGCCAACGCTCACCGATGAGGGCGGAGACCAACAGCAGCAAAGTGCTTTTGGGCTGGTGGAAGTTGGTAATCAGCCCGGTGGTGATGCGCATTTTATAAGAAGGTGCAATCATCAGTGCTGTGGTAGCCTCGAGGCGGGTCAGCCCATGGAGTTCAAGGTAAGTCATGACATTTTGTAATGCCTCGTAGGTGGAGATCGGACTGTGGCTCTCGTAGGGGAACCACTGTTCCAGATGAAGCGGGCGTAATGCATTGCCCTGCTCTTTGAGCGACACGCCAATCCAATAGAGGCTTTCCAAGGTACGGGTGCTTGTGGTGCCAACGGGGATGATGGGCTTGCCAAAATGTTCCATCAGGTTTTCAATCAGCGACTTGCGCACGATGACGGTCTCGGAGTGCATGGCATGTTGGCCGATGGTATCGGTGGCGACAGGCTTAAAAGTGCCTGCACCAACATGAAGTGTTACCTCATCGAAGGCAAACCCTTGGGCATGGAGGGCTTCCATCAGTGGCTTGGTGAAATGCAGTCCCGCCGTGGGTGCGGCCACCGACCCGTCGTACCGGGCGAAGACCGTCTGGTATCGGTCGCGGTCTTCAGGTTGGGCTTCGCGGTGCAGGTAAGGCGGCAGGGGAATCTCTCCCGCAGCCTCAAGCACAGAGGCGAAAGGGAGGCTCTCTGGCGACCAGGCGAACTCGATGACGGCGTACTGGTCGCTTTTCGCAATGCGCCGTGCCGTCAGCGTTACGGACATGCCCTCTACGGTCAGTTGCATCTCGAGCGGACTGTCTTTCCAACGTTTCGAGTTGCCGACGAGACACTTCCACCGAACAGGAGAAGCGGCAGCAAAAGCCTGCTGATAGTCCTGCTCCGGCTCAAGACAAAACACTTCGACGTGCGAACCTGTGGCTTTGCGAAACTGCAGGCGAGCACGTATGACCTTGGTCTCGTTGAAGACCAGCAAGGCCTCCTTGGGCAGAAAGTCGCCAATATGCTTAAATTGAGACTCGAGTATCGCATTGTCCTTCAACACCAAGAGATTTGACGCATCACGCTCAGCCAACGGATACTTGGCAATGCGATTCTCTGGAAGATGGTAGTCGTACGCCTCAATGGAGATGATTTTCACCGCATTCATCATCGGATTTTTTCTGCAAAGATAGATTTTTGTTGGGGATGGCCGTAAGAAAGGAGGAAATCTTTCAAAATATTGACTATTTTTGCAGGGCAATTCGGAAGTGATGAAAAACATATTAGCCATAAAACTCGACCAAGGCATCTTATTGAAATTCATAAAGTTCGGCGTAGTGGGTCTGTCGGGTGTGTTCGTCAACTTTGGCGTTACTTTTGTCTGCAAGGAATGGCTCAAATGGAACAAATACTTGAGCAACATACTGGGCTTCATCGTTGCAGCTTCGGCCAATTACCTTCTCAACCGCATCTGGACTTTCGAGAGCAGCAACCCGCAGATTGGGGTGGAATTCATGAAGTATTTCGGCATCTCGTTGGTAGGTTTGGGTATCGACACCTTCACCGTTTGGTTGCTCAACGGCAAGCTGAAGTGGAACTTCTATCTGAGCAAGGTGTTCGCCGTGGGTGCTTCCACGCTGTGGAATTTCTTCGGCAACCTGTTGTTCACCTTTGCCGTGTAATGCAATTTGCTTTCATCTCGTCATAATCGGGGAGATGGTCGAGAGGAAGCAAGGTCCGGCCTTCGGCCTTGAAGCAGTAAGAGGTGGCGCCATTGGTTAGCAGCAAGTAGTTGGGTACCAGCGCAGAATGGTAGCGCAATGCCTGGTCAAGAACAGCTTCGGTGAGCATTACCGTTGGAGCCTTGCACTCCACCACCATCAGAGGGCATCCCTCTGCGTTGAAGACGACTGCATCTGCACGACGGTCCATGCCGTTCACCTTCAGCGGGTACTCCACCGCCACAAGTCCCGCCGGCACTTCAAGGTGCTCCACGAGGAGATGCAACACCTTCTGTCTCACCTCCTCCTCGGGCGACAGCGCGACAAAACGGCGGCGCAATGGGTCGAAGACACAAGTCCTCCCCTCGCGTTCCTCCGTCTTGAACCACTGCAAACGATTGTCCACCATATAATCTTTGTTTTGTGCCGACAAAGATAAGGGAAATTCAAGATTCAACAGACCATTATCCAACAATATTCCATACTTTTGCCTCAGATTTGAATGCCATGAAAAAACACACCATTGTCTTTTTCCTGTGCTTGGCCCCTCTGTTGTGGGCCTGCACGCCAGAAATGGATTCCCTCATC
>JBGYWU010000195.1:0-11356 GCA_041842265.1 Candidatus Limimorpha sp.
CGCAGTTCAGTTTTCTGAAAGCCATCACCTTGGCGACCTCCATCGACGTAAGCATCGCCAACACCTGCACACCCGTGCTGACCATGCTCGTGGCGGCTATCTTCCTCAAAGAACCCATCTCGGGGAAGAAAATCGGGGGTGTCTTGTTGAGTCTGGCAGGCGTTTTATTCTTGATTTTCAACTCGGTAGGATTGGAAGGTGGCGCAACCGAGACCAAACCTATGGGTATCGTGTTGACCATTGCCAATGCACTCACCTTTGCCCTTTATCTCGGCATCTTCCGTCCGCTCATCTCGAAATACAATGTGGTCACCTTCATGAAATGGATGTTCCTGTTCACCATGATGGTAGCACTGCCGATTAATGCTAAAGGTCTGATGCACCTCTCCCTTGGGAAGATGGAAAGCAACGTATGGTGGCAGGTGGGGTATATGATGTTTTTCGCCACTTTCGTTGCCTATTTCCTCATTCCAGTCGGGCAGAAACGCCTGCGCCCCACGCTGGTCAGCATGTACAATTACGTGCAACCCATCATCGCCACGATTATCAGCATTGTTATCGGGTTGGACCACTTCACATGGAAAAAGGGGCTGGCCATGGTGCTGGTCTTCACGGGCGTCTGGATTGTCAACCAAAGTAGGGCAGCGGTATCGCAGAACCAGAAATAATACTATCTTTGTCGCATGGAACAGAACCTGCTGCAGACGAAAATCGCATACCTGAAGGGTGTCGGTCCGAAAAAAGCCGAAATCCTCCAGAAGGAGTTGGGGGTGTTCACCTATCAGGACATGCTCAACCAGTTTCCGTTCCGCTACATCGACCGCAGCCAGATTCAGAAAGTGGCTTACATCAACGATGATGCCGTTTATTATCAGCTGGTTGGCACCATCACCAACATCAAGCTCATCGGCGCACCGAGAGCCACACGCGCCACGGGACTCTTCAGTGACGAGACTGGCAATATCGAAGTAGTTTGGTTTCGCGGACTGAAATGGCTCAAGAACCGTTTCAAGCCGGGCTTGAAATATGTTTTGTTCGGCAAGGCCTCCGAGTTCAACCACAACTACAACTTCGTCCATCCCGAAATCGAAGAGTACGACCCCAAAGACCCGCTCATCGGCGAGGGACTGCAAGGCGTATACAACACTACGGAGCGCATGAAAGACCACGGCTTAGGCACAAGCACCATCGCCAAATTGCAGAAACTCATCCTGCAACAGGTTTATGAATACATCCCCGAGACATTGCCCAAGGCCCTCATCGATGAGAACCAACTGATACCACGCCGCAATGCCTTTTATCAAATCCATCTGCCTTCGAACAATATTGAAATCCAGCAAGCTACGCGCCGACTAAAATACGAGGAGCATTTCTTCTTCCAACTCAAGCAACTGCGCAACAAGATGCACCGAGAACAGACCGTCAAAGGCCATGTTTTCAACGTGGTAGGCGAATATTTCAATGGCTTCTACAATGATCATCTGCCTTTTCCGCTGACCAACGCCCAAAAACGTGTCATCCGCGAAATCAGAAAGGACTTGGGATCGGGGCACCAGATGAACCGCCTGCTGCAAGGCGATGTGGGCAGCGGCAAGACCATCGTCGCCCTCATGGCCATGCTCTTGGCCTTGGACAACGGCTTTCAAGCCTGCCTGATGGCACCTACTGAAATCCTTGCCTCACAGCACTTTGCCACTTTGCAGGAACAACTGAAGGACATGGACATCAACTTCGCCCTGCTGACAGGTTCCACAAAAACCGGAGAGCGCAGAAGAATCTATGCAGGCCTGGCCGACGGTACGATGCAAATCGTGGTGGGAACACACGCATTGATTGAAAACAAGGTGGTTTTCAATAATTTAGGTCTAGTCATCATTGACGAGCAACACCGATTCGGCGTAGAGCAAAGGGCAAAATTCTACGAAAAAACCGAGATTCCGCCCCACACCCTCGTGATGACAGCAACGCCCATTCCGCGCACCCTCGCCATGACACAATACGGCGACCTCGACGTCTCCAAAATCGACGAGTTGCCTCCAGGAAGAAAACCTGTGCAGACTTATCATGTTTACAGTGACGAACGCTACCGTATCATGATGTTCATGAAGCAGCAAATCGCGCTCGGACGGCAGATTTATGTGGTGTATCCGGTCATCAAAGAGTCGGAAAACACGGACATGATTGCCTTGCAGGAAGGTTATGAGGCTTTGCTGCACGACTTCCCCGAGCCACAATACAAACTTTGTGTCTGCCACGGGCGGCTTAGCGCCGAGGACAAGGATTTCGAGATGCAGCGCTTCATCAATAGGAACGCACAAATCATGGTCGCCACAACGGTCATTGAGGTGGGTGTCAATATCCCCAATGCCACGGTGATGATTATCGAGAACGCCAATAGATTCGGATTGTCACAACTGCACCAATTGCGCGGTCGTGTGGGACGCGGTGCAGACCAGTCGTATTGCCTCCTCGTCACCGACCACAAGCTGACCAACGACGGAAAGACCCGCATGAAGACCATGTGCAGCACCAACGACGGCTTTGAAATTGCCGAGGTCGATTTGGAATTGCGCGGTCCGGGCGAGACGGGTGGCACGAGGCAGTCGGGACAAATCGAAATGCTGATCGGCGATTTGCAAAAAGACGGTGCATTAATCCCACAGGTTCGTGAGGCTGCCATAAAACTATTGGTCGATGACCCGAAACTCGTCAAGCCCGAAAATCGTATGTTGCGTGAGCATTATAAAGAATTGTTTGCGCAGACGTTTGACTGGAGGCAGATTGGGTAAACTGCATTCGTTAGGATATAATTATTCATAATATATAGCTTTTTACATCTTTTCCAATGTAATTTCAATAATTAGTATTGCTTTTGCAGCCGAAAGGATATAAAGAGATGAAAAAAACACCATTGACAGAGGCCGTAAAACGGCTCCGAAAGCAATATGGCCTGACACAAGAGCAACTTGCCCTCAAATCAGGGGTGGGCTTGAATTTTATACTCGAGATGGAGCATGGTAAAGCCACCGTTAGGCTCGACAAAGTCAAACAAGTGCTCAATTTGTTCAATTATGAGATGGTTCCCCTTCCAAGAAAGGATAAAGCATAAAACGCGCTTTGGTTCATGATAGAAACGCATTAGCTGGTAGGCTTAGCGAATCCGATGAAGGCTATATCTTTCAATACGATGAGGCTTTTTTGGCGATGCCCATCGCAGAACCGATTAGCCTCACTTTGCCTTTGCGTAGGGAAGCTTACCAGAGTACTGTTTTATTCCCCTTCTTCGACGGACTGATACCTGAAGGCTGGCTGCTGGATGTCGCCTTGCGCAACACCGACATCAGTATCCTTGACCGCTTGTCACTGCGGCTTTTGTGTTGCAAGGATTGTATTGGAGCCGTGAGTGTTATACCTGATAATGAGGAGGAAAGTCATGAGTAGGTGCCTATATTGCTACAAGGAATTGCGCGATGGCGAGCAGGACTTTCACGCCCGTTGTACTCGAAAGTTCTTCTGAACACCAACGGTACCAGCTTTGGAATATACACGAGAAGATATGGACCGTTTGGCTGAGCAAATCATCCGCTCGCAAACCACGCTTACGGGTGTGCAACCCAAATTGTCACTCAATGTTCAGAAACATGAAGGCAGCCAACGATTTACTATTGTTGGGTTATGGAGTACCTTTATCTTCAAGCCTCAAACCTCATTGTTTCCAGAACTACCAGAAAACAAAGACCTTACAATGCATTTGGCGGCATTGGATGGGATTAAAACAGCGCGACATTCTCTGATTCATCTTGCCGATGGCACCTTGGGCTATCTTACGCGCCGCATGGACCGCGACGAAAAAGGCAACAAACTTGCGATGGAGGATTTTTGCCAACCGACTGAGCGACAGACAGAATACAAGTACCACAGTTCCTACGGGCAAGTGGCCAAAGCGATTGCAAAATACTCATCAGTTCCTCAGTTGGATTTGGTCAATTTCTTTGAAGTGGTGCTGTTTTGCTGGATTACAGGCAACAATGACATGCACTTGAAGTACTTTCCGTTGCTTTCTAAAGACTCAGGTCGTTACGAGCTTTCGCCTGCCTACGATTTGCTGAATGTGACCATAGTAAATCCTGCTGATACGGAAGAGTTGGCGCTCACTTTGAACGGGAAAAAGAAACGCATTTGTCGCAAGGATTTTGTAGAGGCGACAAGGAAGGTTGGAATTCCGGAAAAAGTCGTTGAGGGAATGGTAAAGCAATTCGAGAAATGTCTGCCTGCATGGGAAGAGAAAATAGATGAATCGTTTTTGTCGGAAGAGATGAAAGCTGGATATAAATCATTGGCTAACAATAGGATGAATAGATTATTATCCGAATAATAACAATTCCAATAACAGTTTTCAATCTTCCGCCTTCTTCTCTTTCCTAAACGAATAAAACTTATTCGTCAAATAGCTGATCGTCACACAAATGAGGGAGATGATGATGTAGGAAAGGGTCGGCCAAAAGTGCAGCACTTCAACAAAGAGCTTCAGACCAAAGTAATTGATGAAGATGTTGACTATTGTCACAAGAAAATACCTCACAATCTGCGTTCTACCCTTCAGCGTGGACCCCGAGAAACTAATATGACGCGCCATCCAAAATCCCGTCAGGAAAGTGATGGGGAACTTAAAGATAAAGGCAGCAATGTGAGGTGTGAAGGCGATGAAACCGAGGCCGAAGACTTGTCCTTTGAAGACATAATGATAGAAAACATAGTACAGCGCCCATTCCAGCACCAGATTCAATCCACCGCAAGCCCCATAACGGAACAACTCGAGACCCATCACCTTGCGGAAAGGCGGGTAGAAAAAGTCAATGACTTTGGTCAAAGTGCGCTCTATCCAAGATTCTATGCTTCGAAATATTGACAAGTATATTGTTGTTTGGGCGGCAAAATTAGAAATTTTTTGATTCAACAGAGTTCAATTAGAGCCAAATCACTTCAAAATCTTTGAGTAATTCGGAGGCTTTTGGAACATTGTCAGTGAAGCCCAACACATAACCTCCGCCGCCTGAGCCTGAGATTTTTACGCCGAAATGAAAGTTGAAATCAGAGGTGAACAGGGCCATGGTATTGTCTGTAATCATCGGGCGAAAAAATTGAAGCTGCCCCTTGGTGAGTTGTTTCAAGGAATTGAAAAACATTTCATTATTGCCATCAATCATCGTATCAATACAGACTTTTACGCAAGGAAGGTATTCCTTGTGGAAGCGCTTCAAAAAGTCAGGATTGTCGCGTTGCTGTTTGAAATGGTTGACCAAAGGCTTGGTGTTGCTTTTTATCTTTGTGTCAATCAAAAAGATACGAATGTCTTTTTTCAGGAAATCGTCGGACAGCAACTCGACTTTTTCCGATGTGATTTTGAAGGGCTGGCCGATATAGCACTGCAAAGGGTCAATGCCCGAACTGCTGCCGTGGAAGTGGCTCTCCATCAGGCCGAAAACAGCTTTCAATTGAAGGTAGTCGCACTCTTTTTGCACAGCGTAGCGGTCATAAACGGCAGCGACCAATGCCCCTGAACTGCCCAAGCCGTAGCCCGACGGCACATTGGAAGCGAGAAAGAGACCTTCGTTCAAGTCCTTTTTTAAACATTGTATATCAATGAGATTTGAGAGCTCATCGTTTTCCGAGAGATATTGGCAGAAACACTTAAGACTCTGGTTGGAGGTCGTGGAGGCGGCTCGGTTACGACTTTGCGGGATCTGCCATTGCGCCGAGAACCGTTTGAGCGGAATCATCAAGGCGGTGGCATCGAAAATCATGGAGTACTCGCCAAAAAGAATGAGCTTGCTATAATAACGGTCACTCATCACAACAACTTTTTCGGGCCGTCGCCCACATAGTCGGCAATCCAACGGCCTTCATTACAATATGTTACCAATACGCTCTTGATAAGATCTTCCGCTTTCTCCGCCTCGCTTTCGGGATAAAGCAAATGCACATTGGGTCCTGCGTCCAAGGTGAAGCAAAAAGGGATCCCTGTCTCTTCTCGATATTTTCGAATTTCGCTGATGAGGTTCAATGTGTTGGGTGACATCAAGATATAGGATGGATTGGAACACATCATCAAGGCGTGGAGTTGCAGGGCTTCCGATTCGGTAATATGAATAAAAGTCGCCAAATCACCCGATTGTAAGGCGGCCAACATGTTTCTGACATTTTCATTTGCCTGTGCATAACGCGCTGAGGCATAAGGATTGTTTTCCATTAGGGCATGACCTGCACGGCTGGAAACCGACTTGGTCTTGTCGCTCACAATCAAAATGCTGTCACGATAGGTTTTGAAAACGGGATGAATAACGTCTTCCAACTGTACGGCATATTCGTCGGAACTTCCTAAAAAACTGTCCGTTGCTCCCAAAAGCGCCATCTTGGGGAACACTGACCGTGCTGCGCTGCCTGAGGCCAAACGCGCGAAATAAGAAGTTTTAGCTAAGGCCTTGAAGCTTGCTGACGAGCCGGGCAATAATTGTTCAATTTCCAACAAGCACATTGCGAAGGCGCTCATCGAGGAGGCCGACGAAGCGATACCCGACGAATGGGGAAAGGTATTGCGGCTTTCCACTGTCAGGTTCAATTGGTTGATGAACGGGAAAAATCTTTGGTTATCAAGCAAAAACTTCTCGATTTTCGTGCCAAAGGCAGGATTTTCTTTGCCTTCAAAGAAAAATCTGAAGCTAAAGTTGTCGGCTTTTTCAAAGCTGATGAATGTCTCGGAGCGACATTCTGACAAGGTGAAGCTAATCGATGGATTTTGAGGCAGTTGTTTTCCTCTTTTCCCCCAATACTTCACTAAGGCTATGTTCGATGGACTCTGCCAGCCCACCTTACCTTGAAAGTCGCTCGGAACAGTGCCTTTGAAAGCTTCGTTCAACCATTTTTCTTCCATTTCCGTTGTGTTTTGGGCTGCGAAGATATGAAAAAACTCTGAACCCTTGCCTTTTGAATATGCTTTTGCCGGATGAACTGAAACTCCCAACAAGGGCATCCGTAGACAAACCGAAAAAAAATGCCTGTTTGCAATCAGTGTCGTCGCTGTTTCTTAGGAAAAATGACAGGATGAATACAACACCATTTTAAAACCAATCATTTAATAACCAACGGGCTACATACTTTGTACCCTGATTATTCGCCTTTTCAAGTTGAACAGTACCTTTGTTCTACCCGCATAAACACCTGAAAATGCTTGACTTAGTGTTTTTCCTAATAAAAACATTTGTACCTTTGCTTCGAACTAACAAACCCACAACATCATGAAAACAACAACGACAAAAAACAAGAAAAGGACACTTGCAAACGCAAAGCCGTCAGACGAAACAAAGCCTTCCGAACCTGTTCTTTCGGGTGCTTCACTCCGAAAGAGCTTCATGGTGCGAAAATTCCTCCTCAAGTTGTTGCTCGCAGCCTTTCTCCTGCCTTCCTTCGCCCATGCCGATGAGATTATTATTGGAGAAGGGAGTTATGCGCAATTTTTCTATCCGTTTCATAATATTTCTAAATATTCCAGAACGGAATCTCTTTATCCGAAAACGGCATTTTCTTCAGCCTGCACGATCAATTCCCTATCCTTTAGGAGCGCAACTTCGAATCCGCTGGTCTTCAATGAATTGAAAATATACATGGGAGAACGGTCCCGAGGCTATTTTGAATCCGCCACGGATTGGACTCCCGAAGATGACCTTACGTTGGTTTATTCCGGCTCCAATATTACATTAGGGGACACTCCGGGATGGCATGAATTGGTATTGGAAACTCCTTTCCCGTATGAGCATGAAGGAGATCTGGTGATTGTGGTTTCCAAAAATCTTGCACAAGGTGGTTATTGGTCACGTTGGTATTTTTCAAGCACTTCTCCGAATGTTACCACCTTGCAATGGTTTAGCAGCGAGGATAATAATGTCATGGATTTCCCTACTACAGCCGCCACTACTATACACGAATACAGAGCCGATATCAAAATAAACATAACACCTTACACCTTAATCTGTCATAAACCGGTTGAAATTGAAGTCAGCCATACGAGCGGCACCGAGATTTCCCTTTCTTGGATTCCTTATGAAGGCACCTCTGCTTGGGATGTGTATATCGGCGACACGCCCACCGCCTCGACAACGCCCACCGCCTCGGGGCTGACAAGTCCAAGCTATACCTTTACGGGATTGAACAGCGCCACAGCCTACAAATGCCATGTGAGAACCCGTTGCGGAGAAGGCGAGGTCTCTACATGGAAGCGGATCTCCGTAATGACCGAACCGGATTTTATCGGAGAGGGAACGGAAAGCTGCCCTTATCTGCTGTATTCCAAGAGCGATATGGAAGCTCTAAACACAGCCATCGGGAACGGATGGAGCACTTACGGGAAACATTTCAAGGTGATGCGGGACATCGCCACACTCACCGAACCGCTCCAAGGGACTTTCCGAGGTGATTTTGATGGAGACGGACATACCTTGAGCCTTGACATGCACACGGAAACAGGGGATCACCAAGCCCTGTTTGTGGCCATCGGCCCCGGTGCCCGTATCCATGATGTAACAGTAAGGGGGTACATCACGGGATCCTTACTTAGTGGCTTCTGTACTGCCGGTATTGTTGCTTTCATCGCTACAGACGGCATGACAGACACCGACGATATGTTTATCTCCAATTGCATCAACAAGGTTGAAATAACAACTTCAGGAATTAGTGAAAGTATTATTGGGGGCATCGTAGGGAAATATTCGGGTGATAACAGCGAAAACGGCTCCCACCTGCATATTATCGGATGTAAAAACATGGGGAAAATATTAGGTGTTTCAGGCTGTCGCGGAGGCATTGCGGGACACTTTTGCAATTTCGGTGTAATCAACGGCTGCGAAAACCTTGCCGAGATTACCGGTAACGGACGTTGTGGCGGCATTGTGGGATTCAGTAACAATTACAGCCGTATTATGAACTGCCTCAACAAGGGTGAGATTACAGGTGAAATGGCTCCCTTTAGGAATGCTGTGGGAGGGATTATCGGTCAACTTATGAACGATTCTCAAATAATCAATTGTTACAACCTTGGGAAAATTGAAATGGCTGGAGGGGACGAAGAATTATATCTCGGAGGCATTGCCGGAAGAATTGACGACCGTGCACAAACAAGAAATGTTTACAATGCCGGTCAAATTATTCCCCCACAATATCATAGTGCTGGTGCTATTATAGATTTTGTTGGTTCTGAAGTCATTATTGACGGCACTTACTATGAAGAGAATTCCTACATCACCTCTTTTGGAGTGATTTGGGGAGATGACATCCAAACGACCAACTGCAGCAGTTTCACCCAAGACACGGTTGATCCCACGATCTGCACCTTAGACACGATGTGCTACAATTCGACCGACCTGCGCACCGCCCTGAACAACTGGCGCAACGGCAACACCGACTACAACGAATGGCTGACCGACATTTACGGCTATAACAACTACTTCCCCACCTTCACCGTCGGAAATCCTCCCGGACTTGAAATCACCCCGAATCCCTTGGTCATGGGGCCGCGGCCCATCGGTGCCAACATGCATGGGGAGCGTTTCACCCTGACCAACACGGGAATGGCCGGCATCGACATCAACTCCCTCGACATCGCCGGTTCCCCGTTCTTCGTGCTCGACAGCCAAGCGGGCAATCCGGAAACGCCTTTCCACCTCGACGGTGAGGAATCCATAAGCATCAGCGTGACCACCCGCCCTGATGCCGCCGTTGTTCCGGGCGAGACGACCGGCAGCCTCGTTGCCTTGTGGAGCGAACGCAACGTTTCCCTTGCAGAGATGACAGCGACCGCCTATTTGCCCGAAATCCCCGACCTTGTAGAAACGCCGCTCCCGGTGGACAGTTTCCCCTTTACCGCGACACAGAACACCACATTGATTTACGACAACTACCTCCTGCCGGGCAGCCATGCCGACGGACCGGACGGAGTGTATAAACTCACCTTCGACCACGAAATGGTACTCAACGCCTCCGTTTCGGAAGGCAACCAGCCCAAAATCGCCCTTTATGCCGAAGACCTCGGCGGGAAACCCTACCCGGACACCGACAACTGCTACACAGGGCCTCCCATAGGGCAAGGCGCCGCAGCCCCCATCTCGGAATGGCTGTCTTACGACGACGGGATATACGTCACTTCCTTAGGAAGCGCAAACGGCCCGATGTACTGGGGAGTCATGTTTCCCGCCGCCTCGCTCGCGGCCTTCGCGGGCTGCTCCCTGACCAAGGTGCAGGTATACGACGCTGACAGTCCGGGAACGGCAACGCTGAACATCTACAAGGGAGGCTACACCGCGCCGGAGACGCAACTGGTCTCGCAAGCTTTCACGCTCGGCGGTTCAAACAGCTGGACAACGGTGGAACTCGATCAACCCTTTCCGCTGGATGCCACACGCAACCTCTGGATCTGCCTCTACAGCGAAAGCCCCTATCCCGCCACGGCATGTGAGTATGTGGGGGAACCCAACAGCTGCTGGGTATCGCAGAACAACACCTCATGGAACCATTTGACAAACTTCGGCCTCAACTATTCCTGGATGATCAGGGGCTTTGCCACCAACCTGCAGACGGGATCGGAAAACTTCATCGAGCCTTTCGCGGGCGGAATGTCCTCCGGACCGTTTTTGACGAAAGGGCCGGAGGCACCTGTGGTCACGCAACCTTTTGGAACTGTAAATCCCGACCGGAGTTATCCGGTATCCTTCGGCGGTGACCAAGCCATCACTAACCTTACGGTAACCCCGGGAACTTATTATTTGGTTGCCTCTTCCACAAGTCCACAGTATATCCTCGACATCAACCCGACCGAGATACCTGCACCGTTGCCGCCACAAGTGGTCAGCCCCGCCGACGGAGCCTCCGAAGTGCTCTCGCCCGTCACTCTCCAATGGGCCTTGGGCACCTTCACCACCGAATACCAACTGCTGTTGGGCACCGTCTATCCACCGACCGAAGTAGTCGTCGAATGGACAGGGGACTTGGCCGAAAGTTACCGGGCCGGCTTCCTGTCGAATAACACGACCTATTTCTGGCAGGTGAACGAGCGCAACAGCGCGGGCACCACATACGGGCCGGTATGGGGCTTCACCTCGGCGTTGAACATTCCGCAAAACCTGACTGCTTTCAACGACAAACTCTTTGAAGGCGACACGCTGGCATTGAGTTGGACACCCGTCAACGACCGTTCGCACCAAGGCTACAACCTCTACCGCGACGGTGTCAAAATCAACGAAAACCCGATTACCGGGACTTCCTGTACGGTGGAAGGCTTGACCTATAACATGGGAGGCTACCGTTTCAA
>JBGYWU010000196.1:0-3737 GCA_041842265.1 Candidatus Limimorpha sp.
CAAAAGACAACAATGATTTGTTTAGCCTGAGAGCCGTACAATTGATAAGGTTTCCCATCGATGGTAACACCCTTGAAATCAGGAGCTTCCGCTCCTACTTTCAGCTTTTGATAAGGCTCAGTGATGGAGTCCAAACGCAATCCTTCCTCCACAGTAATCTCACCTTCAGCAAGTTGAGGGTAATTCAGGAGATATTCGGTTACGACATCGCGGCCCAAGGAGGAAAAACCGTTCAAGGCGAACTCAAGCACATATTCGTACATTCGCATGTTGACTTTCGCCCTATCAAGGAGCAACGCCAAACCTGCAACAGACAAACTATCAAACCGTTTCTCGTCGCCATCAGTGAACGAAAAGAAATAGGAGACCATCTTATCTGACAATCTTTTCGAGGAAATCAAAGCCGTATCGCTGAAATCCACATCATCCCAATAGCCCGGATCAACAACGGTTTGTGCTTTCACCATGGATAGGCAATGTGGAAAAACAAAAACTAAAATGACGAAAACTATTTTTTTCATTTTCTTTTCTTTATGACCTTTAATCAAAAGTTCAACTTTAATTGAACAGCCATATTGAAAGTCATGCGGTGCAAAGGCGTGGTGCCATAATCGGCAATGGCTTGTTTGTGTTCCATTGTAGGGTAGCCTTTGTTCTTTTTCCAATTGTAAACGGGATATTGCTGATCATATTGCAGCATCATCAAATCCCTTGTGGTTTTTGCCAAGATTGATGCTGCGGCAATGGATTGAAACTTGGCATCACCGCCCACAATGCAAACATGTTTCACCGCATTGTACGGATTGAAGCGATTGCCATCTATCAACAGCAATTCTGGGTACACCGTCAGCTGGTCCAAAGCTCTGTGCATAGCTAAGAATGAGGCATTTAGAATATTGATTTCGTCAATTTCCGGCGCACTGACAATGCCGATGCCATAACACAAAGCCGTTTTCATGACAAAAACCCGTAATTGCATTCGTTTGTTTTCTGAAAGTTGCTTGGAATCATTGAGTTCTGGACAATCCATACCCTTTTTCAAGATCACAGCAGCGGCCACCACGGGACCTGCCAGACAGCCTCGCCCAGCCTCATCGCAACCTGCCTCAATCATATCAGAAAAATGAGTCAGCAATCCCATGATTCATAACAGCTTAAAGTAGTAATGATTGGCAAGGACAAGGATGATTAATAGCGTGAGAAACAGATTGGTCCAACTTGTTTTGCCCGTATAGGAAAACGTATAGGACATCGTGATAGACAAAACGGTGAAAATCAAGCCGTTCAATAGTACATTGTTTCCAATGAACAAAGCTAAAATGGCGAAAGCACCTAAGATCAGGGTCATCGACATTTTGGTGCGCACGGCCACGGTCTTTTCAAAATTCGCGTTGTTGCCGCCCAAAAACACTAGCACCGATACCACAATCAACGTGGACAACAACACGGTATTTAATGTATTAAACCCTTCTACCGAGAAAAGCATCCTAGTAAAATAGTCCCTATACCCAAGCAACAACGCGTTAAAATCGCCAAAGAGGAAGGTGCAAACAAAATATACGAAATAGACGAATACGAATCCCACTATTGGTATGAGTTGCAGGCGCAAGGAACCCTTTTTAGCAACCGGAAGCACAATGATTATCCACAAAATCAGCAAGATGGCAGGAAAATAGCAAAACGATGCCAATGCAACGAACACACCTGACTTCAGCAGATTAACTTCTGGATTAGGCAGTATATATGTATCAAATAAATTATTGATTGTCAATAGGATGAACAGATGCGAAAGAGCAAAGGGATAAAATCTGGTCTGTGCTACGGTGAGACTCATCAGCAGGACAAAAACAAAGGCACCCATAGTGCTAACCTTGCCCACAATCTGGTTCTTCACCATGATGGCATTGAAAATCAGCGCTTCCATCAGCAAGAGCACAAAAGCCAACGCATGTTGTGCGACAGATGAGAAACTAAGCAGCTTGTCTATAAGATTGAAAAGCGGTGTTACGGGCTCGGCCAAACCAGAGGTCGCCTTTCCTGATACAGTTGCAGGAATCCACAGGACAATTGCCATCAACGCAATCACCACATACTGAATGGCATAACTCTGTCTGAAAAACTTTATCATTGCATTCCCATCAAATCGAGTCCTATGTCGTGGCGGAAGTTGCTCCCTTCAAAACGGATCTTTTCCACCTCGCGGTAGGCAATCGCCCTCGCCTCTTCGATACTGCCACCACAAGCCGTTATTGCAATGACACGACCACCAGCAGTAACTACATTCTTATCGGTATCGAAGGCCGTGCCTGCATGGAAGACGACAACATCCTTTATGTTTTCCAACCCGCTTATTTTCATACCCTTATGATAGGTTTCAGGATAGCCTCCCGACACCATCATCACCGTGACGGCCATCTTGCCGCTCTTGGCGTAATGCACCTCGTGCAACCTTTTTTCGGCGCAAGCTTCCAAAAGGTCGGCAAAGTCGCCTTCGATGCGTGTCATCACGGCCTCGGTCTCCGGGTCGCCCATGCGGACATTGTACTCGATGACATAGGGATTGCCCCCGTCATTCATCAAACCCAAGAAAATGAAGCCTTTATAGTCGATATTCTCTGCCTTCAACCCTTTCAAGGTGGGCTTCACGATGCGTTCTTCTACTTTGTTCAAAAAGTCAGGCGTGCAGAAAGGAACGGGTGAAACGGCACCCATGCCGCCCGTGTTCAAGCCCTGATCACCATCGCCAATGCGTTTGTAGTCTTTGGCTTCGGGCAACAAAACATAATGCTCGCCATCAGTTAATACGAACACCGAAACCTCGATGCCTTTCAGGAACTCCTCGATGACCACTGTAGCCGAAGCCGCACCGAATTTACCTTCAAGCATTTTACCCAACTCATCTTTTGCATCTTGCAATTCATTGATAATCAACACGCCCTTGCCTGCCGCCAAACCATCAGCCTTCAATACATAAGGTGCGTTGAGGGTTTCAAGAAACCCATACCCTGCATCGACGTTATCCTTGTCCACCTTGAAGCATTTGGCCGTCGGAACCCCATACTTCTCCATGAAGTCCTTAGCAAAAGCCTTGCTGCCCTCAAGTTGTGCGCCACGCTTGTCGGTACCGACGATTTTCACTTTGCGCAAGGCCTCATCGGACTTGAAGAAATCGACGATACCGTCCACCAGGGGCTGCTCCGGGCCAACCACGACAAGGTTAATGTCTTGCTTTAAGCAAAAGTCTTTTATCGCTTCAAAATCAGAAATTTTCAAACTTACATTTGTGCCTTCCTGTGCCGTGCCTGCGTTGCCTGGAGCGATATATACATGCGCGCCCTCACTTTGGGCCAGTTTCCATGCCAAGGCATGTTCACGGCCACCCGAGCCAAGTACCAGGATATTGCGTCTTACAGCAGTGATGTGCTGACCTTGAACAGTTTTCCAATCCACCGCTTCTTTGCGGTTATCGGCTGGATACATTACTATTTTTGCCATACTCTATTCCGTTATTGCTTTCATTAGACTGTTCCAAATATCATCGGCGGCCTTGTCCCACGAGAAGTCCTTGGCACGTTCTTGTCCTTTCTTTATCAGGGCTTTGCGGACATTCTCATTGAGCATCTCCGTCATGCCTTCAGCGATGGAGGCCTCGCTGAACGGATCAACGAGCAAGGCTGCATCATCAGCCACCTCGGGCATGGAGGTTACATTGGAGGTGATGACCGGCGTATCACAGC
>JBGYWU010000197.1:0-4361 GCA_041842265.1 Candidatus Limimorpha sp.
AATTTCCCCACTATCCCAACCAGAAGATTTGGCCTTACAGCGACATGGTGCAACACCGCCTCCACATGGAAAACGACATCCGAACCGGCTGGTGCCGCACAACACCCTTGTGGGGGAAAGGCCTGATGCGCACCTGTGCCGGACACAGCGACCGCCTGCACGACTGTCGGGCCCGCAATGTGACGGAAGCCATCATGTGGCACGGTAACGCCCAAAGCGATGCACGACGGACCATTGAAAAATTCAGACAACTCGACAAATCCGACCGCGATGCCGTCGTGAAATTCATCGAAGCCATTTGATACGTCCAGTTGTCTCATAACTATCAGTATCAGCAATATAAAAACGGTTTATCGAGACGGTTGCATTTTACGAGAAAGCATTTGATGCATCCCTATTAGTGGCAGATCTTGAATGGAAAATTCACTATTAATAGTGGTGTTTCCCAAAACATCCAAACCCGATTTTTGCACCCAAAATCTAGCAAATCAGAAAAACATGACGAAAACCCATCACCACACCATCCAATTTGCAATTATCGGATTGATGATGGCAACATCACTCTCGCTGCAAGCACAAAGCTTGTCGACCGAAAATCATCCGAAAGACAAAGAAAATCAAAATGTTGAAGTGTCAACAAACGGTGAAATCGAAAAAAACGAAGAGAAGACATCGCGACTGACCGTGGGTGGTTACGGTGAGGCCGTTTACACACGCAACTTCTACAGTGACAACATGTTTCGTTATTCGCATGCCGAGCGTTACAAAAGTGCCAAAGGCCACGGCCGTGTCGATTTGCCCCATGTAGTAATCAGCCTTGGATACGATTTCGGCAAAGGTTGGAGCACGGGTACCGAAATCGAGTTTGAGCACGGAGGCTGCGAAGTAGCTGTCGAAATTGAGCCAGAAGAAACCGGCGAATTCGAGCACGAAATCGAGCGTGGCGGCGAGGTGGCCTTGGAGCAGTTTTGGATACAGAAATCCTTTGGCAAGGGCTTCAACATCCGCATGGGTCACATCATCGTGCCTATTGGGCAGACCAACAATGCCCACTTGCCTACCGAGTTTTTCACCTGCTACCGTCCTGAGGGCGAGTTCTACATCTTGCCCAGCACTTGGCACGAGACAGGCGTCAGCCTTTGGGGCAGATTAGGCGACTGGCGTTATGAAGCCATTGTAGTGCCAGCCTTGAACTCCAACATGTTCAACAATGCCAACTGGATAAAAAACGGTTCGGCTTCAAGTTACGAGTTCCGCGTGGCCAACCGCCTTGCGGGTGCCCTGCGCATCGACAACTACAGTGTCCGCAACTTCCACTGGGGCTTGAGCGGCTACATCGGCAACACCTTTAACAACGACATTGTTACGAATGAATTCGGCGAGAACAGTCAATACAAAAATGTGAAAGGCACTGTCGTCATCGGCACAGCCGAGTTCGACTACAAAGGCCACGGGCTTGTGGTACGCGGCAATTTCGACTATGGTTACCTCGGCGATGCCAGCCTCATCTCATCGTGGAACAAGAACCAAAACCACCAGAGCTTCTCGCCCTATCCGCGCAGCCTTGTCGGCGAGGCTGCCATCGCCTATGGTGGAGAGATTGCCTACGACATCCTGCATCCGATGAAGAACACCAACGAAAAAAAACTCTATCTCTTTGGCCGCTATGACTATTACGACAGTTATATTCCCACCGCCAACGCCCTCACTGACTACCAATGGACTGACAGGCACGTGATGACCCTTGGCGTGAACTACTACCCTTTCAAACAAGTCGTCATCAAGGCGGAATACGCCAAGCGCTTCCTGAAGAAACAATACAACAGCGAGCCCATGTTTTCGTTGGGCGTGGCTTATAGCGGTTTTTTCACAAAGTAACACGAAACTTTCAGTAATTTTTTTGAAATCCTTTATCAATAAATCATGAATGACAATCAAATTAGTCAAACAACTAAACATCCATAAAATGAACAAATTCATGAAAAGCGCAGCCCTTGCCGCTGCATCCCTGTTGATTGTGGGCATTAGTTCCTGCAACAAAGTCCCTCAAAACAACACCGAAGAAGTCAACAAGACCACCAAAGAGGCCATTATCAAGCAGTACCTCAACCACACGGTGTATCCCACCTATTCCATTCTGGCCGAAAAGTCAGATGCGCTTGTTGAGAACCTTGAGGCTTTGAGTGACAACATGACCCAAGCCAACGTGAATACTGCCACAGTAACCTTCCTCGAGGCCCGTCACTGGTGGGAGTTGAGTGAAGCTTTCCTCTTTGGCGCCGCTTCCGATTTCGGCATTGACCCACACATCGACTCATGGCCGCTTGACGAGGATGCCTTCAACAACCTGATGACCAGCCCCAACATGATTGCCATGCTTGCCAGCGATGAAGACGGCATGGTGGCCGGCGAACAACTCGGCAACGCTTTGCTCGGCTTCCATGGCATCGAGTACATCCTTTTCCGCAACGGCCAACCCCGCAACGTGACCGACCTCGACAACAACATGATGACCTATGCGTTGGCTGTCTCCCGCGACTTACGCAACCGCTGCTTCCAACTCGAAACGAGCTGGAATGAAAACGCTCCAAAAGCCCATAAAGAGCTGATGGAAGAACTGGAATTCAACACCACCGTCAATGGCGGCGACAATACTTATGGTGCCAATATGACCTTGAGCGGTCAAGCCGGCAGCACCTACGCCACCTTAACCAACGCCCTTGAGGCCATCGCAGACGGCTGCATAAGCATCGCCGACGAGGTGGGCACATCCAAGATCGGCAAGCCCCACACCGGTGAAGACCCGACCTATGTGGAATCACCCTACAGCCAGACTTCCATCAAGGACTTTTACGACAATATCACCAGCATCAAGAATGCCTATATGGGCGGTCTTGAAAACGAAAGAGACGAGACTGTTTCGTTGCACACCTATATCAAGGACAACAATGCTGACCTCGACACCAAAGTCCTGAATGCCATCGAAAACGCTTTGGCGAAGATTCAAGCCATGAAATCTCCTTTTGTCCTGTTCTATGCCGATGCCACCGCCGGCAAAGCCATTGAAGCCTGCCAAGAACTCTCCGACGTGATGGCCGACGTGAAGAACGAGTTCGCAAAGATCGACAACAAATGATTAGAAGTCAACAAACTTCATATCAATATGTTTAAAATCAATAAATTACAAATCCTACTGTTGGGAGGCTTCATGGTCTTTGTCATCACTTCCTGCAATCCCCAAGACCCCATCCCGACGGTCGTCAGTGAGGAGACCTACGCAGGCGGAAAGTTGGGCACCACCTTCAACAGCTCACAGTCGGCCTACGAAGACCCCTCTCCTGCCGTCGAACAGGCTGGAATGGCCAACGCTTTCAAATATGGAGAATATTTCTTCGAGCGGACCTACACGCAGAACAGCGAGCCTTTTGCCGGGTTAGGGCCGCTCTACATCCGCAGTTCCTGCATCGCCTGCCATCCCGGCTATGGACACGGCATGCGCATGAACCGCTACCGTGCCGACGAATGGGGCAATGGGTATCTGCTTGTGCTCACCGACAGGAACGACACCTATCTAAGCTCCTACACAGGAATGCCTCAAACCAAGGCCGTCGCACCTTTCAAGGCTCCCATCGATGAGACCAAGATCCAAATCAGTTGGCTCAGCCACGTGGACGAATGGGGAAACCGCTTCCCCGATGACGAGACGTACAGCCTTACCTATCCTGAAGTATTCATTCCCGAAGACGCCTATTACGTCCCGCTACAAGTGGGCGGCAACGACATCGCCCACAGCGACGTAGTAGTCCGACTTGAATCAACCATCGGCATCTACGGCACAGGCCTCATCGATGCCATTCCCGACGACTCGCTGAAAGCACAGTACCTGAAAGAATACAACGACGGTTATATGCAAAACGGACTCAACCCAGCCATGTGGGCTGGTGGTGATTGGGCACCCACGGGGCTATACGGCAACACCACCCATCCCAAGAAGTACACCTACGGCCTAACCCGAGGTCCCTTGCAAGACGCCCCTGGTGCCAACGCCATCTGGAACATCACCAACGTGACACACCGCACTAAAACCAGACACTACATGACCACAGCTTATGCAACCAAGGCCTCGCAAGACCCTGATGTGCAGGCTGAATTCTACAACTATTTCCCGCAGTACAACCTCACTGGCAATGTGGAGACTGACGTCTACAATTACCTGATGATGAACGACCAAATTCCAGACAACCTTAAGGCACCTGAGATGAAAGACGAGGACTATGTCAACTTCATGGTGTGGCACCGTGGCTTGGCTGTGCCCGCGGCCCGTAACCTCGACGACCCTGAAGTGCAGCGCGGCAAGAAAC
>JBGYWU010000198.1:0-11136 GCA_041842265.1 Candidatus Limimorpha sp.
AAACCCCAACGGCATTCCGAACAACCTGATGCCATACGTTACCCAAGTGGCAGTGGGCAAGCGTTCCGAACTTGGCATTTTCGGCAACGACTACGACACGCCTGATGGCACGGGTGTCCGCGACTACATCCACGTCGTGGACTTGGCCAAGGGTCATGTTGCGGCCCTGAAAGCCATCGAGAAGAAATGCGGTTGCGCCATCTACAACCTCGGCACCGGTCAAGGTTACTCGGTGCTACAGGTGGTGAAGACTTTTGAAAGAGTCAATGGTGTCAAGATTCCTTACAGCATCAAGCCACGGCGCGCAGGCGACATCGCCATCTGCTATTCCCTTCCTGAAAAGGCACAACGCGAACTGGGCTGGAAGGCGCAGTACGGCCTCGAGGAGATGTGCCGCGACTCATGGAACTGGCAGCGGAATAACCCGGAGGGATATTAAGAATAGAAATTGTGAACGCTTGACATTATTAATGTTAAACAATAAAATACAGCTATGAAAGGAATAGTATTAGCCGGAGGCTCCGGCACAAGGTTATACCCCATCACCAAGGGTGTCAGCAAGCAATTGTTGCCCATTTATGACAAGCCGATGGTTTACTACCCCATCAGCGCACTGATGCTTGCCGGCATTCGTGAGATTCTTATCATTAGCACCCCACTGGACTTGCCGAGCTTCAAGCGTCTGCTTGGTGACGGCAGCGACTACGGTGTTCGTTTCGAGTATGCCGAACAGCCTTCACCCGACGGACTTGCCCAGGCCTTCATCATCGGTGAGCAGTTCATTGGCAACGACTGTGCCTGTCTGGTGTTGGGCGACAACATCTTCTACGGTTCGGGTTTTACGGGTCTGCTCCGCCAAGCCGTGCGCGATGCCGAAGAAAACCAAAAGGCTACTGTTTTCGGCTACTGGGTCAGCGATCCGGAACGCTATGGCGTAGCCGAGTTCGACAAGCAAGGCAATTGTCTGAGCATTGAGGAAAAGCCCAAAGAGCCAAAGAGCAACTATGCGGTGGTGGGTCTGTATTTCTATCCCAATAAGGTCGTCGACGTGGCCAAGCACATCAAGCCCTCTGCCCGTGGTGAGTTGGAAATCACTACGGTGAACCAACGCTTTCTGGAAGACAATGAATTGAAAGTGCAGGTGTTTGGTCGTGGCTTCGCATGGCTCGACACGGGCACCCACGACTCGCTAAGCGAAGCGTCCACCTTTGTGGAAGTCATCGAAAAACGCCAAGGATTGAAGATCGCCTGTTTGGAGGGCATCGCCTATCGCAATGGCTGGATAACCGAAGAACGCATGAGACAAATCGCCCAACCCATGATGAAGAACGAATATGGACAATACCTGCTTCGAGTCATCGACGAGATCAAGGAAAGCATCTCCTCCGACACATTAAGGAAACCCGTGTAATGCGACAAATGCCTCCCTTTTTGTTGGACTCCTTTCACCTAAAAAGCCATTGCGGGTCAAGTCGGCCACGCATCATCGCTTTTTGACCCGTACAAAACAAATCAATGACTTAATAACATGACTTTCGACAAAAGCATCATCATCACTGGCGGAGCGGGCTTTATCGGCAACCATGTCGTACGCCTGTTCGTGAACAAGTATCCTAATTACAGGATCGTCAACCTAGACAAACTGACTTATGCCGGCAACCTCGCCAACCTCAAGGATATCGAGGGCAAACCCAACTACCGTTTCGTCAAGATGGACATTTGCGACTTTGACGGTGTCAAAAAGCTGATGCAGGACGAGCGTGTTGACAGTATCATCCACCTTGCCGCCGAGAGCCATGTTGACCGCAGCATCAAAGACCCTTTCACTTTTGCGCAAACCAATGTGATGGGGACCTTGAGCATGTTGCAAGCGGCAAAGTTGTTCTGGGAAAGCCTTCCCGAACAGTTTGAAGGCAAGCGTTTCTACCATATCAGCACCGATGAGGTGTATGGTGCTTTGCAACTGTCCCATCCCCAAGGCATAGATCCTCCTTTCAGCACAAAGGCCAGCAGTGGCAAGCATCACCTGGCCTACGGCGACAAGTTCTTTACCGAAGACCTGAAATATCAGCCGCACAGCCCCTATAGTGCCGCCAAAGCAAGTTCCGACCACTTCGTCAGGGCTTTCCATGACACTTATGGCTTGCCCTCTGTGGTGACCAACTGTTCCAACAATTATGGCCCGTATCAGTTCCCAGAAAAGCTGATACCGCTATTCATCAACAATATATGCCACCGCAAGCCGCTGCCTGTGTACGGCAAGGGAGAGAATGTCCGTGACTGGCTCTATGTGGAAGACCACGCACGAGCCATCGACCTCATCTTCCACGAAGGCAAGACAGCCGAGACCTACAACATCGGGGGCTTCAACGAGTGGAAGAACATCGACCTTGTCAAGGTACTCATCAACACCGTTGACCGTCTATTAGGGCGTGCCGATGGCGAGGACATGAATCTCATCACATACGTCACCGACCGTGCCGGCCATGACATGCGCTATGCCATTGACAGCAGCAAGTTGCAACGAGAATTGGGCTGGGAGCCGAGCTTACAGTTTGAGGAAGGTATAGAGAAGACCGTCCGTTGGTACTTGGACAACCGGGAATGGATGGACAATGTGACTTCTGGTGACTACAGAAAGTATTATGAAGACATGTATTTAGGAAGATAAGATGGATAAAGTAACAATCATCGACTACGACCACATCTATAAGAACTTCATCGAGGAGAAGTACTTGCACGACGGTCACGACGAATACCATTACCGCAATCAACAGGTGAAGAAGCCGGAAGGCGGTTGGCGGCACTTGCGTTCCGACGAGATTGAGCGTCTTGTGAAGAACAGCAACTCAGCCACCAACTGGGATGACATTTGGGTGACCGATGCCTTCGACACCAACATGATTCGCAACAACCATTTCTTTGGAATGGTGAGAATAGGTCGGGTACGGCGTGATGTGTTACAGTACCACGACCTGCGCATGCCTATTGGCATCACTTCCAGCAGCATCATCTCATGCGACATTGGTGACGACGTGGCCATCCACGATGTGCATTACATGGCCAATTACATCATCGGCGACAGGTGCGTATTATTCAACATACAGGAGATTTCCACCACCGACCATTCCAAATTCGGCAATGGCACCATCAAGGAAGGCGAGCCGGAGAGTGTGCGCGTGTGGCTCGAAGTGATGAACGAAATCGGGAGCCGCAAAATCATGCCTTTCGACGGCATGACGACGGCCGATGCCTATCTCTGGGCCAAATACACCGACGATGCCCCATTGCAGGAACGGCTTAAGGAAATTACCCAGACCAGAGTCGATTTCCACCGTGGTTATTATGGCACTGTCGGCGAGTCATGTGTCATAAAAAACTGTTGGATCCTGAAGGATGCCAAAGTAGGACCGCATTGCTACATCAAAGGCGCGAGCAAACTGAAGAATGTTACCATCAACTCATCGGAAGAAGAACCATCGCAAATCGGTGAAGGTGTCATCTTGGTCAACGGCGTTACAGGCTACGGCTGCCGTATTTTCTACTCTGTGGTGGCCACCCGCTTCGTGCTTGGCGACAATTGCTGCCTGAAATACGGTGCACGTCTCATCAACTCGGTGCTGGGCGACAACTCCACCATCTCATGTTGTGAGGTCTTGAACAACCTCATCTTCCCCTCGCACGAGCAGCATCATAACAACTCCTTCCTCATCTCGGCTTGTATCATGGGCCAAAGCAACATGGCCGCTGGGGCCACTATCGGTTCCAACCACAACAGCCGTGCCAGCGATGGCGAGATTGTGGCCTCGAGGGGCTTTTGGCCGGGTCTTTGCTCAAGCGTAAAACACTCGTCAAGATTCGCTTCGTTCACCTTGCTCAGCAAGGCCGACTTCCCTTATGAACTCAACATCATGCTCCCGTTCTGTTTGGTCAACAACAACACAGCCAAAAACGAGTTGGAAGTCATGCCCGCCTATTGGTGGATGTACAACATGTATGCCATTGCGCGCAACACCTCGAAATACCTCAGCCGTGACAAACGCAGGCGCAAAATACAGAACATCGAATTTGAGACCTTTGCGCCCGATACCGTTGAGGAAATCATAGAAGGCCGCAAGCTCTTGGAAGTATGGGTCGCCAAGGCCTATCTCCGCGAGAAAGGAGAAGACCCCGATATTTACGAGTATTATGACCTTCGTGACTGCGGCAAGCAACTCCTTGACCATGAATCCGAAACCGTGAAAAGGCTGGAAGTCTTCGGTGAACACATGGAGAATGGAAAACGTAAGGTGCGTATCCTCAAGCCCTTGGAAGCCTATCACGCATACGGGGACATGATCATCTTCTACGCCGTGAGGACCATCCTACAATACCTTGAAGACCATCCGGAAACGGATATGGAGACCATCGTGAACCACATGCGCGGCAAGCGCCTTCGCAAATGGATCAACCTTGGGGGACAGACCATGCCCGAGGAAAATGTTGACCAACTCAGGGAAGACATTCGTGGAGGAGTGCTCAATACTTGGGAAGAAATCCACCACCGCTACGACGAGTTGTGGGAGAACTACCATACGGAAAAGCTGCGCCACGCCTACTTCGCGCTGATGTTTCTCTATAAGGACGATGCCGACGTCTTGACCCAAGAAATGTGGTATGAGAACCTTGGCGAGTTTGATAGAATCCTGCATTTCATCGGCATGCAGGTTTACGAAAGCCGCAAGAAAGACTATGACAACGAGTTCCGCAACGCCACCTTCCGCAACGAAGCCGAAAAGATAGCTGTCATCGGCGAGATTGACGAGGTATCGTTCATCAAACAGATCCGAAAAGAGACGGAGGAATTTGTGCAATTAATCCAAAAATACAGGAACACCCATTAATCCGTTGAGACGCGCCATGGCATGTCTCAACCAGCCAGCCAACATTTCAACAATAAACAATAGACAAACATGAGAGTCATTATTGAGCAAAACTACGACTGCATGTCACGCTGGGCGGCCAACCACATTGTGGAGCGCATTACGGCATTCAAGCCGACCGAACAGAAACCGTTTATCTTAGGTCTCCCCACCGGCTCCACTCCTTTGGGTACTTATAAGGAGTTGGTACGCCTTTATCAGGAAGGCCAAGTCTCCTTCCATAACGTGGTGACTTTCAACATGGACGAATATGTCAGGATTCCGGAGGACCACCCCGATAGCTACCACAGCTTCATGTGGAACAATTTCTTCAGCCACATCGACATCAAGAAGGAAAACGTCAACATACTAAACGGCAATGCCGAAAACCTCGAGGCCGAATGCGCCCGTTATGAAGCCAAGATTAAGAGCTACGGAGGCATCGACCTCTTCATGGGAGGCATTGGTCCTGATGGTCATATTGCTTTCAATGAACCCGGCAGTTCGCTGACATCGCGAACCCGGGTCAAGACCTTGACCACCGACACGATTATCGCCAATGCACGCTTCTTCGGGAATGATACCGACAAGGTGCCGAAGACGGCGCTTACCGTGGGTGTGGGCACCGTCATGGACAGCCGCGAGGTGATGATCTTGGCCAATGGCCACGGCAAAGCCCGAGCCTTGGCACACGCCATCGAAGGAGCCGTCAGCCAGATGTGGACCGTCAGCGTGCTGCAAATGCATCCGAAGGGTATCATTGTCTGCGACGACGCGGCCTGTGACGAGCTTAAATACGGAACGGTGAAGTACTTTAAGGACATAGAGAAGAATAACATTTGATTTTTTTTTCGGAAACTTTTCAGAAACAAATCCTGACATTAATCTTTCATTAATGAATTGCTCATTTCGCTCGCAAAGCGACAAAATGCAAAAGCTGTCGGCAGGTCCCTATAAAAGTCGGACGAGCGGATTATTAATAAGAAAGACTTGAAATAGACTTGTGAGAGATTTGTTCCCGTGAATACTGCCATAGCATTGCGTAAGACTTGTTCCCAATAACTCATTAAATTAAAATACCATGAAAAATTTTGCAATAATCGGCGTAGGCGGCTACATAGCCCCGCGCCATCTCAAAGCCATCAAAGACACGGGCAACAACCTCGTGTCGGCCTACGACAGAAGCGATAGCGTAGGCGTCATGGACAGCAGTTTCCCCAAGGCGGCCTTTTTTACGGAGCAGGAACTCTTTGACCGTCACAACACCAAACTGCGTGACAGCGGAACAAGCATCGATTATATCACGGTGTGTACGCCAAACTACTTGCACGATGCTCATACTCGCTACGGTTTGCGTCTTGGCGCCGATGTCATTTGCGAGAAGCCTCTCGTCCTCAATCCTTGGAATATCGATGCCCTGCAAAAGGTCGAGGAACGCCAAGGCCACAAGGTTTACACCATCCTTCAGTTGCGCTTGCACGACAAGATCAAGGCGCTGAAGAAGAAGATTGGCGAAGGCCCGAAAGACAAGATCTATGACGTTGACTTAACCTACATCACTTCACGTGGCAACTGGTACTACGCCTCATGGAAGGGCGATGTCCACAAAAGCGGTGGTATTGCTACCAACATCGGTGTGCACTTCTACGACATGCTGAGTTGGATTTTCGGCGAGGTGAAGAAGAACATCGTCCATGTGGCATCGCACGACCGCGTTGCGGGCTATCTTGAGATGGAGAAAGCGCGTGTGCGTTATTTTCTCAGCATCAATGCCGACACCCTGCCTGAAAACGCCGTGGAAGGTGAGAAACGCACCTTCCGCACCATCACCATCGATGGCGACGAATTCGAGTTCAGCCAAGGTTTCACCGAGTTGCACACCAAAAGCTATGAAGAGATTTTGTCGGGTCGCGGTTTTGGAATCGAGGAAGCACGCAATTGCATCAATATCGTATACGAAATACGAAACGCCAAGCCAAGAGGCCTTGTTGGCGACTACCATCCCTTGGCCAAGTTTCCGCTGAGCGAGCATCCGTTTGGGTGGAATTGATTTTGACATTCCTTCGGTTTTCAAGTCATCGCTAAGTCTACCGCATGACCTATTTTCAGGAATCTGCAATAACCTAACAAGAAGCTAATACAAAACTATATCATGAAAGATACCAAAATCTGTGTCATAGGTCTTGGCTATGTGGGGCTGCCTCTTGCCCGGCTGTTTTCAACGAAGTTTGAGACCATCGGCTTCGACATGAACCGAAGTCGTGTGGATGTCATCATGGCAGGCCATGACACTACCTTAGAGGTGAGTGACGAGCTCCTGCGGGATGCCATCAAGAACCATGGCTTCCGTTGCACCACCGACCTCAATGAAATCCGGAATTGCAATTTCTATGTTGTCGCCGTGCCCACTCCCGTTGATGCCGACAACCGTCCCGACTTGTGTCCTCTATTGGATGCTTCTGAGACCGTCGGTAAGGTTATCTCAAAAGGCGATGTGGTGGTCTATGAAAGTACCGTTTATCCAGGCGTGACCGAAGAAGAATGCCTCCCGGTGGTGGAACGTGTGAGCGGATTAAAGTTCAATGTTGACTTTTTCGCCGGCTACAGCCCCGAGCGCATCAATCCCGGCGACAAGTTGCATACCGTTGAGAAGATCAAGAAAGTAACCAGCGGATCCACACCTGAAATTGCGGATTATGTCGATAAGGTCTATAACACTGTCCTTGTCAACGGAACCCACAAAGCACCGAGCATCAAGGTGGCCGAGGCCTCAAAAATCATCGAGAACTCGCAGCGTGACGTCAACATCGCCTTCATGAACGAGTTGGCCAAGATTTTCAATGCAATGGACATCGACACGCACGACGTTATCGATGCCGCCTCATCCAAGTGGAACTTCATCAAATTGAGTCCCGGCCTCGTCGGCGGCCATTGCATAAGCGTTGACCCATACTACCTCATCCAGAAAGCGCAGGTGTATGGTGTGCTGCCTCGCATCATGCATGCGTCAAGGAGACTGAACGACGGCATGGGGGCCTATGTGGCCAACCAGACCATCAAGTGCATGAACAAGAAGGGTGTGATGGTGAAGAACGCCAGTATCCTCATCCTCGGCATCACCTTCAAGGAGAACTGCCCCGACATCCGCAACACCAAGGTCATTGACATCTTACACACCTTGCTTGAATATACGCCCAACATCACGGTTTATGACCCCTGGGCGAATAGGGAGCAAGTGTTCAAAGAATACGGCGTGACCGTGACCAATGAAGCCCCGAAAGAACAATACGATGCGGTTATTCTGGCCGTGGCACACAACGAATTACTCGAGATGGACATGCAATCGCTGGTCTGCGACGGTGGTGTCATCTATGACGTGAAAGGCGTTTTGCCAAGGGAGATTATCGACGGAAGACTTTAAGGAGTTTGAAAATGGGCTGGATTGCATTTTGCGCTGCATGATGAATAACATCCCAACGCTAAACGAAACGAAAATGAACATTGCAGTAGCAGGAACCGGATATGTGGGCCTGAGCATTGCAACTTTGCTCGCCCAACATAATCATGTTACCGCCGTTGATGTCGTTCCCGAAAAGGTGAAGCTCATCAACTGGAAAAAATCGCCTATTCAAGACGAATACATTGAGAAATACCTGGCCGAAAAGGATCTCGACCTGACGGCCACCTTAGATGGTGCAGCAGCTTATCGCGATGCCGAATTTGTCGTCATCGCCGCGCCCACCAACTACGACCCGCAGAGGAATTTCTTCGACACTTCCCGTGTCGAGGAAGTTATCGACCTTGTTTTGAGTGTCAACCCCGACACGGTGATGGTCATCAAGAGCACCATCCCCGTGGGCTATACCCGAGGGCTTTATTTGAAATACGCCGCCAAGGGCGTAAAGAAGTTCAATCTCCTTTTCTCGCCAGAGTTCCTGCGTGAGAGCAAGGCCCTCTATGACAATCTCTATCCCAGCCGCATTGTAGTGGGAATGCCGAAGGACATGGAAGGATTTGGTGAAGAAAACTGGGCCATTGCCCAAGTAACCGATGTGGCTTTTTTGGAAGAACGCGCCCATACCTTTGCAAAATTGTTGCAGGAAGGCGCCATCAAGAAGGACATCCCCACCCTCTTTATGGGGATGAAGGAAGCCGAGGCGGTGAAGCTCTTTGCCAACACTTACCTGGCTTTGCGTGTCAGTTATTTCAATGAACTCGACACCTATTCCGAGGTGAAAGGTCTCGACACCAAAGCCATCATCAACGGTGTCTGCCTCGACCCGCGCATAGGCAGCCACTACAACAACCCGTCTTTCGGCTATGGCGGCTACTGCCTGCCCAAAGACACCAAGCAACTGCTGGCCAACT
Organism: Candidatus Limimorpha sp.; assembly: GCA_041842265.1. Classification (GTDB taxonomy): domain Bacteria; phylum Bacteroidota; class Bacteroidia; order Bacteroidales; family F082; genus Limimorpha. The sequence continues at coordinate 9,270 of JBGYWU010000198.1, forward strand.
ACGAAGACGTGCCACAGAATATGATGAGTGCCATCGTTGAAAGCAATCGCACCCGCAAGGACTTCATCGCCGACCAGGTGCTGAAAAAGGCAGGCTATTATGATTACTTCAACCAAGGCCAATACAGCGCCGCTAACGAACGCCATTGTGTCATCGGGGTGTACCGGCTGTCGATGAAGTCGAACAGCGACAACTTCCGCCAGAGCAGTATCCAAGGCGTGATGAAACGTATCAAGGCCAAGGGTGCCGAGATCATCATCTACGAGCCGGCCTTGCCCGATGGCTCTACATTCTTCGGTTCGTTGGTGGTCAACGACATGGCGCGTTTCAAGGCCATGAGTCAAGCCATCATCGCCAACCGGTATGACAACGTCCTTGACGATGTGAAAGAGAAAGTATATACACGTGATATTTTTAAGAGAGACTAATGTTTAACGAGATTGATCCTTCCTACTTCGATGGCCCTTGGGATTTCGAAAAGACCGAACATGCCATCCTGAACCTTTGTAAGAACCTCGACCGTTATGCCCACAAGCTGACGATAGATGACCTACAAGCCGACCCCCGCTGCGCCAGGATTCCCAACCTGAGCCTCGATACTGTGCAAGCTGTCATCCGTGATATGGAAGCCAAGCTCAAGCGAGGTATCACACCCATTGAGAACGCGGTAATCTACCATACCGGACCGCACCATGACGACATCATGCTGGGCATTATGCCCTTCATCAACCGGCAACTGCGGTCGCCGTCAAACCAGGTGCATTTTGCCATAATGACTTCAGGTTACCACTCCGTTACCGACACATTCCTCAAAGAGGCCCTACAAGACACTTTGGACTACCTGCACCAAGGTCGTATCGAAATGGTGAAGTACCCCGACTTTTTCGAGAAAGGCTACCGATTCAAACAGGAAAAAGACATCCATCACTACCTCGACAACGTGGCCCGCAAGAATCCTGACGAGACACGGCGTGGCTTCTGCCACCGTATCCTGCGTGATGCCGTGGGCCTGTGGGGGCTGAAAAGCGTTGACGACATAGAAGTGCGGTTCCAGACGGAAATTGAGAACTTGATGAAGGGACAGGCCAACAGTGCCGAGATCAAGAAGCTCAAGGGACAGATAAGAGAGTTCGAGGAAGAGCTTGTCTGGGCTTACGCAGGCACTTCTTTGGCCAACATCCATCATCTGCGGCTGGGACTGTATGAAAGTGTGTCTCCTCGACAGACCCATGAAACACAAGTCCCTGACCGTCAACGCGATGTCGACCCCATCCTTGGCCAATTGCGTGAGTTGAAGCCTAACGTCATCACCTTAGCCACCGACTCGGAGGGGATGGGCCCCAACACGCACTACAAGGTCATGCAGAGCATCGCTGAGGCAATCAGGCTGTGGAGTGAGGAAACCGACCTCGGCCAACTGAGGATTTTCGGCTACCGCAATGTGTGGTCCACCTTCCTTCCCGCCGAGGCCAATGTTTACGTCCCCGTGTCGCTCAACGCTTTTGCCGTCTTTGAAAAGGCCTTCAAGGACAGCTATCTCACCCAAGTCAAGGCGGAGTTCCCCAACCCCGACTTCGACGGTCCTTTCAGCGAGCTGGCCGAAAGCATTTGGGTAAAGCAGCTGAAGGACATACAGCTCATCCTGGGAAAGAACTATTTCTACGAGAGCGACCACCCGCTCATCCGCGCCACGCACGGACTCCTTTTCCTGAAGCAGATGACGGCAGACGAGTTCGTTTCGTTTGCAAGGAAAATGAAGGATAAGTTTGAATGATGTCAGCCTTGATTCTTTGTTCCTTTCTCATATTATGAAAAAGGGAAAAATCCAATAAGGTTGCCACGGGTAATTTTATTGCAAAACAATTCC